>JAZROF010000001.1:0-17106 GCA_045648565.1 Clostridia bacterium
AACCTCATTTGGCATTGAATATCTCTGGGATAAATACCGCATAGCCGCACCGATTTCACCGTGAGGACCGCCGTATTGGCTGATTATAAAGCTGGCAAGTTTTGGGTTTGGGTTTTTAATTTTTACAGGATACTGTAGTCTTTTTTGATAACTCCACATAATTTATTCCTCCTTTAATCCCATGGCCACGGCATATCTATCCAATTCCAGAAGTTGTCATCACGGGATTCGGATGCATAAAGCGGGCCAAATTTCATATTATATATATCCATATATTCTCTTGTTTTTTTAGCCATTTTCCGATATAAAGAAATGGCAGTTTTATCATAGGGGTGAGTGTCAAGATATAGATTCCAGTCATATGCTGCAAAGCCATACTCTTGTATTTTCTTTAATAATTCTTCACGCTCTGTCATAATTCATATCCCCCTTTGTTGTTACCTGTTTTCCGTATACTCCGAGTGGCAAGTCAAGAGGCGGGAAAATAGTTCCTCTCTCAAGACCTGTTTCGGCATCGTATAAATTTGTATCCTCAGCCACTTGGATTGGCACATAAGCGTACGCTAAAAGCTCTCTCCTGTCCGAGGATGGCACAATTATATTAGCCATAAAAATCATTCCTTTCTGTGCTAAGTTGCACACTACATAATATGACAAAATCTGCAAAAAAGTTCATACAAAAAAGTTATTGAAATAATAATAAAAATATGGTATCATAGTATATGATTTAACCAACAAGGAGAATATGTTATGGATAAAGTTGACTTACTAATTTTGTCTTATCTTAAAGATAATGCCAGAATGAAAGCATCAGATATAAGCAAGGAAATAAATTTTTCGGTTTCATCGGTTATTGAGAGAATAAAAAAGCTTGAAAAAAACGGAATCATTGAAAAGTACACTATCTTACTTAATGAAAGAAAGCTTGGGAATGACCTTGTTGCATTATTGGAGGTAAATTTAAAAGACCAAAAATATTGCGAGAAATTTATGTCCTTTGCAAAAGATAATAAGAAGATATTATCCTGTTATTATCTTGCAGGAGAATATGATTTTATGCTGAAAATAAGAGCAAGTTCAACGGAAAATCTTGAAGGAATACATCGGGAAATAAAAAGCCTTGACGAGGTTGCCTCTGTTAAATTATTATTTGCATTGAAAGAGGTTAAAAATGAAACATCCGAAATTCCCGAAGAAATTGATGAGTAGGTGAATAAATGAGTAATTCGCGTGTTTATGCAGAAATTGATTTAAATTCGATTATGAATAATACGAAAGAGATTAGAAATGTTGTTGGCAGTAATATCAAGATTATGGCTGTTGTAAAGGCTGATGGCTATGGTCATGGAGCTGTTATTACATCAAAAGCTATAGCTGATGATGTTGATGCTTTTGCGGTTGCTACAATCGAAGAGGCAATAGAGCTTAGAAAAGGTGGAATAGAGAAGGAAATTTTGATATTAGGATATATATCTCCGGATTATTATGCTTTCGCTTTAGAATACGATATTTCTCTCACAGTTTATTCTTTTGAAACAGCAAAAAAACTTTCTGATTTTGCTTTGAAGAACGGGCAAAAATTAAAAATACATATTGCTATTGATACAGGAATGGGAAGAATTGGTTTTTATCCGGATTTAGAAAGTATAGGGGAAATTAAGAAAATCAGTAATCTTTCCGGAGTTGTTATTGAGGGCGTATTTTCTCATTTTTCAACAGCTGATGAAGCTGATAAAACATATTCAAATGAACAAATTGAAAAGTATAATGGGTTTATGACAAAGCTTGAAGATGAGGGTGTTTTAGTTAATACAAAGCATATTTGCAATAGTGCAGGAATTATGGAGCTTCCTAAAGCCCATTTTGATATGGTTAGAATGGGAATAATAATGTATGGATATTATCCATCAAATGCAGTAGATAAATCAAAAATAAGGTTAGAGCCTGCTATGTCCATTAAGTCCTCGGTTATTCATATAAAAACAATTAGTAAAGGCGAATTTGTAAGCTATGGCAGACACTTTAAAGCCGAAAAAGAAACGGTGGTTGCAACAATTCCTATTGGCTATGCTGACGGCTATCCAAGGCTTTTGTCAAGCAAAGGACGGGTTATAATAAATGGAAAATATGCTAAAGTTATAGGAAATGTTTGTATGGACCTGATGATGGTTGACATTACGGGGATTGAAGATGTTTCTGTTGGTGATGATGTTGTAATTATTGGTAAAATGGGAGATTGCGAGATTACAGTTGAAGAAATTGCAGAGCTGTCAGGAACTATAAATTATGAAATTATATGCGGAATAGGAAAAAGAGTTCCTCGAATTTATAAGAAAGGGGAATTAGATGAACATTAGAGAAGAGTCGCTTAAAAAACATTATGATTTGAAAGGCAAAATTGAGGTTGTTTCAAGAACTAAAATTGAAAATAGCGAGGATTTATCATTGGCATACACCCCCGGTGTTGCAGAACCTTGTCTTGAAATACAAAAGGATTATACTAAGTCATTTTCTTTGACAAGAAGATGGAACAGTGTTGCAGTTGTAACAGATGGTACAGCTGTTTTAGGACTTGGGGATATTGGCCCTGAGGCGGGAATGCCCGTTATGGAGGGTAAATGCGTTTTATTCAAGGAGTTTGCGGATGTTGACGCTTATCCAATTTGTATAAGAAGTAAGGATGCTCAAGAAATAGTCAGAACAGTTTATCTCATTTCGGGTGGTTTTGGAGGAATAAACCTTGAGGATATTGCAGCTCCCAGATGCTTTGAAATTGAGAAAAAGCTTCAAGAAATGTGTGACATTCCGGTTTTTCACGACGACCAGCACGGAACGGCAATTGTTGTTGGTGCGGCGGCTATAAATGCATTAAAAGTGGTTAAAAAGGATATTGATAAGATTAAATGCGTTATAAACGGAGCAGGTTCAGCGGGTATTGCAATCGCAAACCATCTTTTAAGGCTTGGCGTTAAGGATATTATCCTTTGCGACAGATTTGGAATAATTTGCGAAGGTATGGAGGAGCTTAACGAGGCACAAAAGAGAATGAGTCTTTTGACAAATCTTAATAAGGAAATGGGAACGCTTAAAGATGCGATGGTTGGTGCTGATTTATTTATTGGTGTTTCTGCTCCAAATGTTGTAAGTGCTGAAATGATAAAGTCTATGAATGAAAATCCAATTGTTTTTCCAATGGCGAACCCAACTCCTGAAATTTTTCCAGATGAGGCATTAAAAGCAGGTGCAAGAATTGTGGGAACAGGAAGAAGTGATTTCCCTAACCAGATTAATAATGTTCTGGCTTTCCCAGGGATTTTCAGAGGGGCACTTGATTCCCGTGCATCCGAAATAAATGATGAGATGAAAATGGCAGCCTCTTACGCGATTGCATCACTTGTAAGCGATGAAGAGCTTAAAGAAGACTATATTATACCAAAAGCTTTTGATAAAAGAGTCGGAAAAACTGTTGCTGCTGCGGTTTCAAAAGCTGCCAGAGACAGCGGAGTTTCAAGAATTTAAGTATGAAATACGAAAATATAAAAGAGGGAGTTTTCCTCTCACGCCCAAACAGGTTTATAGCAAATGTTATAATCGATAAAGAAGAATGTGTATGCCATGTTAAAAACACAGGTAGATGCAAAGAACTTTTAGTTCCGGGGGCAAGGGTTTATTTGCAGGAGAATGATAATCCCTTAAGAAAAACCAGATATGACCTTGTGGCTGTTTATAAAGGTGAAAGGCTTATCAATATGGATAGTCAAATCCCTAATAAAGTTTTTTATGATTGGGTGAAGGAAGAAAAGCTTTTAAAGAGCATTACCCATATAAAGCCAGAGCAAAAGTTTAAAAATTCAAGATTTGACTTTTACATAGAAACGAAAGATGAAAAAATTTTTGTTGAGGTTAAGGGTGTTACTTTAGAGAAAGACGGCATTGCTTTGTTTCCTGATGCACCAACGGAGCGTGGTGTTAAGCATATAAATGAGCTTATAAAATGCAAGAGTGAAGGGTATGGCGCGTATATTGTCTTTGTTATTCAGATGGATAAAATAAAATATTTCACTCCTAATATTAAAACTCACAAGGCTTTTGCTGATGCTCTTATAAAGGCAGAAAAATGTGGGGTTAAGATTGTTTGCGTCGATAGTATTGTGACGAAAAACAGTATTGAAATAAATGATTTTGTTGAGGTTAGATTAAATGGATAATGTCTGTATAATCGTCGGGGCAGGCGAATTTTTTGAAAAGGAAATTAAAAAAAGTGAAAATGACCTGCTTATTGCCGCCGATGGCGGGCTTTTAAATCTTGATAAGGTTGGCTTAATTCCCGATATCATTGTTGGTGATTTTGACTCTTTGGGGTATGTCCCCAAACACGAAAATATCATAGCTTTAAGCCGTGATAAAGATATAACGGATACCTGGGCAGGAATTTTAGAGGGAATTAAAAAAGGTTATAAAAAATTCAGGATTTATGGCGGAGTAGGAAAAAGAGAAAGCCATACATTTGCAAATTTTCAAAACCTTATAAAGCTTACAAAAATGGGCTTTTATGGAGAGATTGTAGGTGAGCGGGAAATTATAACCGCTGCTTGTGACGGAGAAATTGTTTTTGATAAAAGCCATAAAGGATTTATATCGGTTTTTTCCCACTCAGATAAATCAGTAGTGTGTGAAAAAGGTTTTAAATATGAAATAAATAATAAAATATTGACAAATGACGAGCCTTTAGGGGTTAGTAATGAGTTTATAGGTCAGGATGCACAAATCGCGGTTAGCGATGGAATAATTTTAATAATTTATGACAGAAAGAGGGATTGATTTTAAAAATCAGTCCTTTTTATTTATAAAATTAACGAAAAATATAATTTTTGCATATTTATAAAGAAGAAAAATGATAAAAATTGATTAAAATACTTTACTAAACTGAATAAATTTGGTATAATAAAAAAATGTATGAGAAAGGGTAATTTATATGGGAATGTTTAAACTTATAAAAGAAGAAATAAATCTTGTTTTTGAGCGTGACCCTGCGGCAAGAAGCCGAGCACAGGTTTTCTTTCTGTACCCGGGGTTTAAAGCAATTATAATGTATCGCATTGCTCATAAGTTATATAATAATAAGAGATACTTTTTGGCTGATTGGCTTTCAAAAAGGACCAGGAAGAAGACTGGAATTGAAATTCATCCTGCTGCTCAGATAGGGAAAGGTGTCTTTATTGACCACGGAATGGGCGTAGTAATTGGTGAAACTGCTATTGTGGGCGATAACTGCACTATTTATCAAGGGGTAACTCTTGGCGGCACAGGTAAAGATAAAGGAAAGCGTCACCCAACTATCGGTAATAATGTAACCATTGGGTGTGGTGCGAAGGTTTTAGGTCCATTTTCCGTCGGAGATAACAGTAAAATTGCGGCAAATGCAGTTGTTTTAAACGAAATACCACCAGACAGCACTTGTGTGGGTGTTCCTGCTCATATTGTTAAAAGAGATAATATCAAGGTTGCATCCGCTAAAATTGACCTTGACCAAATTCATATTCCGGATCCTGTTTCTATGGAACTTTGCAGGATGAGGGCGGAAATTGAAAAGCTGAAAAGTGAAAGGAATGAAAAAACAGATGAAACTTTATAATACTTTAAAAAGAGAAAAAGAAGAATTTATTCCAATTGAAGAAGGTAAGGTTAAAATGTACTCCTGTGGGCCGACGGTTTATAATTTTTTCCACGTGGGCAACGCAAGACCGTTTATTATTTTTGACACACTCCGCCGTTATTTTGAATACAGAGGCTATGAGGTTACCTTCGTTCAGAATTTTACGGATATTGATGATAAAATGATTAACAAGGCGAACGAACTTGGTATAACAGTTAAAGAACTTGCGGATGAATATATTAAAGAGTATTTTACCGATGCTAAAGGGCTTGGAATTAAGGAAGCCACCTATCATCCAAGAGCAACTGAAAATATTGATGCAATTATAACTATTGTAAAAGACCTTGAGGATAAGGGCTATGCTTACAATGTAAATGGTGATGTTTATTTTTCAGCAAAGAAATTTAAGGAATACGGAAAATTATCTCATCAGCCTCTTGAGGATTTAGAGGCCGGGGCGAGAATAAATGTTAATGAGGATAAATTAGACCCAATGGACTTTGCTCTTTGGAAAAAGCAAAAAGAGGGAGAGCCTGCTTGGGAGAGCCCTTGGGGAATGGGAAGACCGGGTTGGCATATTGAATGTAGTGCTATGGCAAATAAATATCTTGCCAAAACTATTGATATTCATAGCGGTGGGCAGGACCTTATTTTCCCTCACCACGAGAATGAAATTGCGCAGAGTGAGTGTGCAAATGGCTGTGCTTTTGCAAATTATTGGCTTCATAACGGTTATATCAATATTGACAACAAAAAGATGTCCAAGTCTCTTGGTAACTTCTTTACAGTCAGAGATATTGCAGAGGAATTTGACTACGAAGTTATAAGACTATTTATGCTATCGGCTCACTACAGAAGCCCAATTAACTTTAGCAAAACCTTAATGGAGTCTGCCAAGTCAAGTATGGAAAGAGTTTATACTTGCCTTGAAAACCTTGAATTTTTTAAGAATAATGCAAAGGAAACCGCTATTTTAGAGAGCGAAAAGGAATATATTAATAAGCTTGAAGGCTTTAAAACAAAATATATTGATGCTATGGATGATGACTTAAATACAGCCGATGCAATTTCTGTTATCTTTGAAATTGTAGCCGAAGCTAATAAAACCATTAAGGCGGATAGCAATTCCTCAAAAGAGGCAATACAATATACGGCGGATTTAATCCGTGAGCTTGGCGGAGTTTTAGGACTTTTCGTAAACGATAAAAAAGATGAAATCAGTCCTGAAATTGAGGCACTCTTAGAGGAAAGAAAGATAGCAAGGCAAGAGAAAAATTGGGCAAAGTCCGATGAGATCCGTGATAAGCTCAAGGCTATGGGTGTTATCGTTAAAGATACAGCTCAGGGCCAGCAGATTACCTTTGAGTAGAGAGATACTATGCCAAAAAGATTTTTAAGTGAAATTAAAATAGGTGAGAGGGTTGAGCCAAATCAGTATTCGGCTCTGACTCTTGCTTACATAGGTGATTGTATTTATGAGCTTTATGTTAGGCTTTACTTAATAAAGGACTGTGATTATCCGGTTAAAGTTCTTCATAAAACTGCAACGAGGTATGTTAAAGCCTCAGCTCAGGCTGAGTATTTTAGGCTTATTGAGGGAATACTAACTGAAGAAGAAATGGCGGTATTTAAAAGGGGAAGAAATGCAAATTCAAGACCTCCTAAAAATGCTGACTTATTTGATTATAAAAACGCAACAGGCGTGGAAGCCGTCATTGGCTATACATATCTTAAAGGTGACGAGGAACGACTTTTAGAATTACTTTCTTATTTAAAGGAGCTGTCTACATAAAATCTGAGAGGATTGGTGCAGATGGCAATAAGAAAATATGGATTTCTTTTTTTAGGGGCAGGAATAATGGCTCTTGCACTTGACTTGTTTTTAGTTCCTGCAAGGATTGCCCCGGGTGGTGTCAGTGGACTTGCAACGGTTTTTGGCTATTTCACGAATATGCCCGTAGGTCCTACGATTTTTCTTATAAATATTCCTATTTTTATCTGGGGGCTTTTTGAGTTTGACAGAGGCTTTTTATATGGGTCTATGATAGGCACTCTTGCACTTTCAGTTTTTACGGAAGTGTTTGAGCTTTTTGTCCGTCCCATAACAGATAATGAAATTCTTCAATCGGTTTTTGGAGGAGCATCTTTAGGGCTTGGAGTTGCCATTGTTTTAATGTCGGGGGCGTCAACGGGAGGCACGGACATTGTTGCAAAAATACTAAAGAAACGGTTTCCGTATTTTTCTATAGGCGTGTTTATTCTCATAATTGATGCAGTTGTTGTTCTTTTAGCAACGGCGGTTACAAAGCGGTGGGAAACTATGCTTTATTCATCCCTTTCGCTTTATATTAGCACTAAAGTTATTGATGGACTTTTAGACGGTGTTAATTTTGCTAAAATGGCACTTATTGTTTCAGATTTTCCGTCGGAAATTTCAAGGGCAATAAGTAAAAAAATGGGCAGAGGGACAACGAATCTTCTTGGATATTCAGAGTATACCAAGAAAGATAAAAAAGTTGTTATGTGCGTTGTGAGAAAGACGGAAATATTTAAACTTAAGGAAATAATTAAAGAAGCAGATAAAAATTCTTTTGTAATCGTGGCAGATGTCAGAGAGGTTTTGGGAAAAGGCTTTCTACTTAATGATGTCGTATAATATACAAAACGGAAAGGTTGGTTAAGCTATGAAAAAAGAGAGAGTTAAAGAACTTAGTCTTGCGTCGGCAAGAATTAGAAAAATGGTACTTGAGGGTGTTTATAGTGCAAAAGCCGGACATCCCGGTGGGTCACTTTCGATTGCGGATATCCTGGCATATTTATACCTTGAAGAAATGAATATAAACAAGGAAAATTTTAAAAATCCCGATAGGAACAGATTTGTACTCTCTAAAGGACATTGTGCTCCTGCTCTTTATGGTGCACTCTCGGAAATCGGGCTTATTCCAAAAGAGGATATAAAAACTTTAAGGCATATTGACAGCTATCTCCAAGGACACCCTGATATGAAGAGTATAGATGGAGTTGATATGTCAACAGGCTCACTTGGTCAGGGAATAAGTGCAGCAAACGGTATGGCTCTTGCTGCAAAGCTTGATAAAAAGGACTATAGGGTTTATACAATTTTAGGCGACGGAGAAATAGAAGAAGGACAGGTTTGGGAGGCAGCTATGTTTGCATCTCACTATAAGCTTGACAACTTAACGGCATTTGTTGATTTTAATGGTCTTCAGATTGATGGCGATGTAACAAAGGTTATGAATCCAACCCCGATTGATAAAAAATTCAAGGCTTTTGGCTGGAATGTACTTACTATTGACGCTCACGACTTTAACCAAATCGAAAAAGCTGTTAATAAAGCGAAGAAAACTAAAGGGAAGCCTACTGTAATCATTGCAAACAGCATCAAGGGTAAAGGTGTTTCCTTTATGGAAAACAAAGCAGAGTGGCACGGAGTGGCACCTAATAAAGAGCAATATGAAAAAGCAATTGCAGAGCTTGATAGCTACATAAAGATAGTAGGAGGCGAAAACTAATGGCTTATAATATTGGTGATAAGATTGCAACAAGAGAGGCATATGGTAAGGCTCTTGCTGAATTTGGGAGCAATGAAAGCATAGTTGTTTTAGATGCAGACCTTTCCAAGTCAACTAAGACAGATACCTTTAAAAAGGAATACCCTGACCGCTTTGTAAATATGGGTATCGCCGAGGGAAATATGATGTCAACGGCGGCGGGTCTTGCATCTTGCGGAAAGATAGTTTTTGCAAGTTCTTTTGCAATGTTTGCAGCAGGACGTGCCTTTGAACAGATAAGAAACTCAATAGGTTATCCCAAACTTAATGTTAAAATCGGTGCAACACATGCCGGAATTTCGGTTGGTGAAGATGGTGCAACTCATCAATGCCTTGAGGATATTGGCATAATGAGAACAATTCCTAATATGGTTATTTTAAATCCGGCTGATGCAACAGAGGCGAGACTTTGTGTTAAAGCGGCAATTGAACATGATGGTCCTGTATATTTAAGATTTGGCAGACTTGCAGTTCCAACAATATTTGACGATACATATAAGTTTGAAATAGGAAAAGGTGTTTATCTTAAGGATGGAACGGATGTAACGATTATTGCAACAGGTCTTATGGTTCCTGATGCTCTTAAGGCTCAGGAAATTCTGGCAAGTGAAGGCGTTAGTGCTGCGGTTATCAATATGGCAACGATTAAGCCAATTGACAAAGAAATTATTGTTGACGCTGCGAAGAAAACCGGGGCTATTGTAACTGCGGAAGAGCATAATATAATAGGCGGTCTTGGAAGTGCTGTGGCTGAAGTTGCTGCAGAGGAATGCCCTGTTCCCGTTTTAAGAGTGGGCACAAAGGATGTGTTTGGCCGCTCAGGCGTACCTTCAGCACTTTTAAAGCTTTATGGTCTTGATGCAGATACTATTGTTAAGACTTGTAAAGAAGCAATTGCTAAAAAAGCGTAAATTTATTAGGCGTGTCGCGTAACGTGACACGCTTTAAATGAATAAGAGGGTTTAGTATGGATAGTATAAAAATGCTTATAGTTGATGATGAAATAAATATTTGCGAGCTTGTCGGTCTTTATGCAAAAAAAGAGGGATATGAGATTATTTTTGCAAATGACGGAGAAGAGGCAGTTTTAAAATTTAAAGAAGAAAATCCTTCAATTGTCATCTTAGATATAATGCTTCCTAAATTAGACGGTATGCAGGTTTGCCGTGAAATTCGAAAATTAAGTAATGTACCAATTATTATGCTGACGGCTAAAGGGGAAATCTCTGACAAGATTTCAGGTCTTGAAATAGGTGCTGATGACTATATGGTAAAACCTTTTGAGATGAAAGAGCTTATGGCAAGAGTTAAGGCTGTTTTAAGGCGGAGCAATGAAACAGAAGTTAAAAGTGATGATGAGGTTATCTTGGGGGACCTTAAAATTAATCAGACAACTCACGAAGTTTCAATTTTCGGGGAAACAATTGCACTTCCTCTTAAAGAATTTGAACTTTTAACATTTATGGTGAAAAATAAAAATAAGATTTTCTCAAGAGAACAGCTGCTTGAAAAAATCTGGGGCTATACCTTTGCCTGTGACAGTCGAACAGTTGATGTACATATTAAAAGACTAAGAGAGAAAATAGAGGGCGAGGGCAGACCTTGGAGAATTCAGACAATATGGCGAGTGGGCTATAAATTTGAAGTGAAATAAGGGTTTTGTTATGTTTAAAAAGACAATTTTTTCTCATGTGATGTATATAAATATGATTACCGTTATAATTGGTACCATATTTTTAACCATATTGCAATCCTTTCTTTTAACCCAGTATATGGAGCTTAGCGGGGAAGCTCAGCTTAAAGAGGATGCAAAAAACATAGTCCAAATGGTAAATAAAGAAGGAACTCTTAACAGTGACCATATAAGAAGTTATCTTGAGGGGTTCTCTCAAAGCTCGGACTATAATATTTTTGTGGTTGACAAAACGGGGCGAATTGCCATTGAAATTGTAACCGGCGATGAGTTTAATAAAAGCACAACCAAGATTGATAAGAGCTATTTAAGGGACAGTGAATATACTCTTAGAGGGACATTGGACGGAACATTTAAAGAGGAAATGGATATTTATGTTGCCCCCATTATGGAAACAGACGAAATGGGTAATTATTCAGCTCTTGGGGAAATAATTATAAGCACACCTCGTCCTGCACATAATATAATAAATATCCAAATTATAAGAATTGCAATTTATTCGACGCTTATAGTTTTAATTCTTGCATTTATGTTTGCATACTATTCGTCAGGAAAGATTGGTCGGCCAATTAAAATCATTGGTGACAATGCGAAAAAGTTTGCAAGAGGTGAGTTTGAATCAAGGGTTGAACTTTCAAAAACAGACAGCAGGGTAAAAGAACTGAATGAACTTGCGGAAACTTTTAATAATATGGCAGGTGAGCTTGAAAAATTTGAAGAGGTCCGAAATAACTTTATATCCGATGTATCTCATGAATTTAGAACGCCAATGACTACAATCGCAGGATTTATAGAAGGTATTTTAGACGGAACAGTTCCTCCTGAAAAGGAAAAAGAATATTTAATGATTGTATATGACGAATGCAAAAGACTGTCAAGACTTGTAAATTCGTTTTTAGAAGTTACAAGAAATTTAAATCAGAAAATTGAGCTTGAAATAACAGATTTTGATATAAACAGACTTATAACAAGAACTGTTGCGGGTTTTGAAAAAATTATAGATGAAAAAAATATTAAAGTGGACATCGAACTTTGCCGTGACTATTGCTCAGTGAGGGCAGATAAAGACGCGATTAAACGAGTTATTACAAACCTATTTGATAATGCAGTTAAATTTACCCCTGAGGGCGGAAACATTAAAATATGTGTAGCTGATAAAAGCACAGATATTGAAATTTCTGTTAAAAATACAGGAAATGGCATTTCCAAGGAAGACTCAAGGCTTATTTTTGAAAGATTTTATAAAGAGGATAAATCCCGTTCGGAAAATAAAACAGGAACAGGGATTGGGCTTTATATTGTTAAATCAATTATAAATCGCCACGGAAAAACAATTACTGCTTCGGGTGTAGAGGGAGAATATGCGGAATTTAGGTTCACTCTCGAAAAAGGGAAAATATAAATTCACAGAATTTTCACAAATCATACACATATATATAACAAAATTCGTTTATGATTAAATAAAGCGGTGAGTAATAAATTTATTTACCGAAGATGAGGTTGCTGTCGGGCAGAAATGCAGAGAATGCAATGCAGTTTATCAAAGAAAGGGGCCAAAAAAATGGGAGAAGAAAAGTTTAATGATATAAATAATGAGAGTAAAGCTCTTATGGTTATTCCATCAGAACCGTCAAAGAAAAAGAAAAGAAAACACATCCACGTAGGCTTAATAATGGTTGCAGTGAATGTTTTTCTGGTTTCAGCGATTTTTGCGGCAGGATATTTCTTTGGCTCCGGCGGAAAAATCTGGGGGACTGTTACGGCTGAGCCTAATATTGCAGAAGAGATGCAACAAATTACAGACTCTAAAAAAGCTATAGAGCTTACTACTCAGGAAATTGCAAAAAGGGTAGGCCCGTCTGTTGTCGGTATTGTTTCAGAGGTTGAAGTGCAGGATTATTTCTGGGGAATGACAGGAATTTCAGAGGCATCAGGCTCAGGTATCATATTTAAAAAAGAGGGTAAAACCTATTATGTTATCACAAACAACCACGTTATCGAAGGGGCGAGCCGTGTTTCGATTCAGGTAGCAGGGGATAAAAACTTTCAAGGAGAAGTGGTTGGCACAGATGCGAATACAGACCTTGCTGTAATTAAATTTATAAGTGATGAAGAGATGGTTGTTGCCACATTCGGCGATTCTTCAAAGATAGAAGTGGGGGAAAGAGCAATAGCGATTGGAAATCCTCTTGGAATGGAATTTTTTGGTTCGATAACCCAGGGGATAATCAGTGCCACAAATCGTAAGGTTAAGATGAGTGATGAACTTACAATGAACTATATTCAAACTGATGCGGCTATTAATAGCGGAAACAGTGGTGGAGCGTTAGTTAATGCCTATGGGGAAGTTATTGGTGTAAATTCAGCCAAAATCTTATCTTCCTCTGTTGAGGGAATGGGCTTTGCAATACCGATTTCTGAGGCTGAGGTTGTTGCAAATGACTTAATTACGTACGGATATGTTAAGGGAAGACCTGTAATTGGTATAACTACTGTAGATGTAACTGAAAGTATTTCTAAAAGATATAATTGGCCTGTAGGAGTTTGGGTTAATTCAGTCACGAAAGGAAGCGGAGCAGAGCTTGGCGGTTTATTGCGTGGTGACATAATTATTGAAGCAAATGGTGAAAAAATTAGTTCAACTAATGAACTTAATGCGATTAAAAACACACTAAAACCGGGGAATATCCTTAAAATTAAGATTTACAGAGAGAACAAAGGAAATATGAACTTAAATATACGACTGACTGAGGATAACCCGATAAATAGCAAATAAAATAATAAAAAGTCTTCTATTTAAAAGTAATTTAAACAGAAGACTTTTTTATTTTTAAAAACTAAGAGAAAATAAATATCTATAAGAAGTAAAATGATATATAATTTGTGCAGTTCAATATACTTATAAGCCATATTTTTATTCAAAATGTCATATTTAATAAAAATATGTTTAAAATACTTGTAATAAAAAGAAGATAATGGTATAATGATTAAGTAAATATAAGAATTAAAAATTATCGATATTTAAGAGATAAGGTGATTTTATGAATCTTACATTGCTTACGGATTTTTATGAAATTACAATGGCAAATGGATATTTAGAACACGGGCTTGGGGAAAAGATAGCTTATTTTGATATGTATTTTCGTAAAGTTCCGGATGGAGCCGGATTTGCCATTATGGCTGGGGTTGAGCAGCTTATTGATTATCTTAAGAATCTTAAGTTTGAAAAAGATGATATAGATTATCTTAAAGATAGAGGTATTTTTTCAGACAGATTTATAGACTATCTTGAAAATTTTAAATTCCAGTGTGATGTATGGGCAATTCCCGAAGGGACGCCAATATTTCCAAATGAGCCTATTGTGACTGTAAGAGGTCCTCTTATTCAGGCGCAATTTATCGAAACAATGGTTCTGCTTACAATAAATCATCAAAGCCTTATCGCAACTAAGTGCAATCGTATTGTCCGTGCGGCAGAGGGAAGACCTGTTATGGAATTTGGCTCTCGAAGAGCACAGGGGTATGACGGGGCAATATATGGGGCAAGAGCGGCTTATATCGGCGGTGCAGCAGGAACAGCCTGCACAATTTCTGATAAAATGTTTTCTGTTCCGGCACTTGGAACTATGGCACATAGCTGGGTGCAGTCCTTTGATACGGAATTTGAGGCTTTTTGTGCTTATGCAAAAACCTATCCTGATTCCTGTACACTTTTAGTCGACACCTATAATGTTTTAAAATCGGGTGTTCCAAATGCAATTCGTACTTTTGATGAGGTTTTAAAGCCACTTGGAAAAAGACCGAAAGGGATAAGAATTGATAGCGGAGATATAACCTATCTTTCAAAGAAAGCAAGGATTATGCTCGATGAGGCGGGATATAGCGATGTTTCCATCGTTGCATCAAATTCTCTTGACGAATATATCATTGAGGATATTTTAAAGCAGGGAGCGAAAATTGATTCCTTTGGCGTTGGGGAAAGGCTTATAACATCAAAGTCAGAGCCGGTGTTTGGCGGAGTTTATAAGCTTGTCGCTATGGAAGAAAATGGTGAGATTGTACCTAAAATCAAGATTAGTGAAAATGTTGCAAAGATTACAACTCCGTGCTTTAAAAAAGTATATAGACTTTTTTCAAAGGAAACAGGAATGGCAATTGCAGATGTTTTAACACTTCCGGATGAGAAAATTGAGGGTGAAAGCTATGAAATTTTTGATTCAAATAATACTTGGAAGAGAAAAAAAGTAACAAACTTTACAGCAAAAGAGCTTATGGTACAACTTTTTAGTGGCGGTAAATGTGTTTACCAGTCGCCAAGCCTTGACGAAATTAGAAGTTATTGCAAGAAGGAAATAGATAAAATATGGGATGAGGTAAAACGTTTTGAAAATCCTCACGAATACTATGTTGATATGTCTCAAGAGCTTTGGGATATAAGATATAAATTACTTTCACAACACAAATAAAAGGAGAGTTATGATGAAATCTAATGTTGAGTCCTATAATTTAGGTAAGCTTAGTGTAATGACACTTAGGGGCGGAGAAGAGTTTAGCGAAAGGGTGAATTACTATCTTAAAAAGTTTAATGAGGATATTGACCTTGAAACTTTTTTAGTTCCCGTTAAAGCCACAAGATTTGGCACGGGAGAGGCAAAGGCCACTATCGTTGAGTCTGTTAGAAGCCACGATATTTACATTATTGCAGATGTATTTAATTATGGGCAGACTTATAAAATGTATGGTCAGGAAGTTCCTATGAGCCCGGATGACCATTTCCAAGACCTTAAAAGATGCATTTCTGCAATCGGAGGTAAAGCAAAGCGTATTACGGTTATTATGCCAATGCTATACGAGGGCAGACAGCACAAGCGTATGGCAAGAGAATCCTTAGACTGTGCTATGGCTCTCACTGAGCTTACAAATATGGGAGTTGATAATATTATCACTTTTGATGCTCACGATGCAAGAGTTCAAAGTGCAATCCCACTTAACGGCTTTGAAAATATTCAACCTACATATCAGATGATTAAGGCTTGTTTAAGGTATGATAAAGACATAATTTTGGATAAGGAAAACACTATGATTGTATCCCCAGATGAGGGTGCTATGTCAAGATGTATGTACTATTCATCAGTTCTTGGAATGAACCTCGGAACATTCTACAAAAGAAGAGATTATTCAAAGGTAGTCGACGGAAAGAATCCAATCGTTGCACACGATTTTCTTGGTTCTGACCTTGATGGTAAAAATATAATCGTTGTTGATGATATGATTGCATCGGGCGATTCTATGATAGATGTTGCGAAAGAGCTTAAAAAGAGAAATGCTAATAAGGTTGTTGTTTTCTCAACCTTCGGACTCTTTACAGAAGGCTTTGATAAGTTTGATAAGGCATATGCTGATGGCTTAATTGATGCAGTGTTTACAACAAATCTTATATATTCAAGACCGGGCCTTTTAGATAAGCCTTGGTATAAGCAGGTTGATATGTCAAAATATATTGCTTTAATTATAAGTGAACTTAATGCAGAGCATTCAATCAGCACACTTTTAAATCCGATAGGAAGAATTGAAAAGGTTCTTGATAAGTATAAGAATATGGATTAGAATTTAAAATCTCTTAAATCTTAGGAGGGTTAGTTATGAGATGTTTGTTTTGTGGTCATACTGAAAGTAAGGTTATAGACTCCCGTGCAACTGACGAAGGCACAACCATTCGCCGTCGCCGTGAATGTTTAGAATGCGGAAAGAGATTTACAACATATGAAAAGATTGAAAGCATTCCGATTATTGTTGTGAAAAAAGACGGAACAAGGGAAAGCTTTGACAGAGATAAAATCATAAACGGTATTGTTCGTGCCTGCGAGAAGCGACCAATTTCACTAAATGATATAGAGGGGATTGTTGACGAAATTGAAACAAAACTCTATAATCTTTTGGAAAAAGAGGTTTCAACAGAGAAAATCGGTGAAATGGTAATGGAAAGACTGCAAAAGCTTGACGATATTGCCTATGTTAGATTTGCGTCAGTTTACAGACAGTTCAAAGATATAAATTCATTTATGGATGAACTTGCTAAAATTATAAATAAGGCTTGACAATATGGAAATATTGTGATAGAATGTGTTTGTGGTTTAATATGACATCTTGAAGTGAGGCGTGAGCCTCACTTCTTTGCTTAATTA
>JAZROF010000002.1:0-14448 GCA_045648565.1 Clostridia bacterium
GTTAGTTCCTCTTGATACAAAAGAGGAGTGGAGCTTTTCCCTTGCCGGGCTTTCTTTAAAAAATATCAGTATTAAGTTTTTTAATGAGAAGAACAAAAAAATCTATGACGATTTTGGGGAAATGATGTTTACCCATACAGAACTAACAGGCCCTGTAATCTTAAGCGCCTCGGCCCATCTAAGACCAATGGAAAGTGAAAAATACAGAGCGGAAATTGATTTAAAACCCGCCCTTTCTGAAAAACAGCTTGACGAAAGACTTAAGAGAGATTTTGCGAAAAACTTAAATAAAAACTTAGATAATGCACTAGATGAGCTCCTTCCCAAAAACCTCATTGAACCAATAATAAAATTAGCAGGACTTGACGGAAAGAAAAAGGTCAACTCCGTTACGAAAGAGGAAAGAAGAAGCCTTATGGAAACCATAAAATGCCTTAAGTTTACAGTTTTGGATTTTGCCCCAATCGAACAAGCTATTATTACCTCAGGAGGAGTATCAACCAATGAAATTGACCCGTCAACAATGGAGTCAAAGCTTATGAAAAACCTCTATTTTGCGGGGGAAATAATCGATGTTGACGCCTATACGGGGGGCTTTAATCTTCAAATCGCATTTTCAACGGGATATATGGCAGGACAAAGCGTATAAATTATTAAAAAAATCTTGCATAGAAATAGGAGTTGTGATATAATTAAATTTGGTGGATTATAATATTAAATGATAAATCAAAAATGGAGGATAAGCAATGGTTTATGAAGAAAAAACAGTGTCATCTAAAACTATTTTTAGCGGTAAGGTTATTGAGCTTAAAGTAGACACGGTTTCTCTTCCAAACAAAAAAACCTCCACAAGAGAAATAGTTAAGCATCCCGGGGGCGTAGGTGTACTTGCCATAACTGATGATAATAAAATTATACTGGTTAAGCAATATAGAAAGCCCTATGAAAAGGTTATGTATGAAATTCCCGCAGGAAAGCTTGATAAAGGTGAAAGTATTGAAGTTTGTGGCCGTCGTGAGCTTATGGAGGAAACGGGGGCAACGGCTAAGGTCTTTGAATACCTTGGTGCAACTTATCCGTCACCCGGGTATACAAACGAAATTATTCATATCTATTTTGCAAAAGAGGTGTCTTTTGGAAAAACAAATCCCGATGAGGATGAATTTTTAGATGTTGAGTTCTTTGAGATTGATGAAGTAAAAGAAATGATAATGAATAATGAGATAAATGATTCAAAAACCATAATTGGCTTTTTTATGGCTATGGAGAAGCTGAAAGGGGGCAAATAATAGTGGAAAAAAACAGGGTAAAGGTCACAATTGGCGGAGTTACATATTCCTTGGTTTCAGAGGATGATGCGACTTATATTAAAAAAGTGGCAGACTATGTTGATAATAAAATGAAAGAAATCGGCAGTGCACATAATTACCTTACAAATAACAGCAAAGCTGTTTTAACCGCTATAAATATTGCTGATGATTTTTTAAAGCGAAACAACCAGGTCAGAAATGTCATAAACGAAAATGAACAGCTCAAACGCAAAATTGCAGAGCTTGAGAGAAGAATTGATAGACGATGAATAAAATTGAACTACTTGCACCCGCCGGAAATATGGAGTGCCTTAAAGCTGCAGCTTTATCAGGTGCAGATGCAGTTTATCTTGCGGGAAAGCTTTTCGGGGCGAGAAGCTATGCTGATAATTTTTCAGATGAGGAGCTTTTGGATGCTGTTTCCTATTGCCATCTTCGTGGAGTTAAGGTTTATGTTACAGTAAATACCTTGATTTCGGACAGAGAAATTAAAAGCGTAATGGAGTATCTTAAAATGCTGAATGAAATTGGCGTTGACGCAGTTATTGTTCAGGATTTCGGGCTTTGCTCGCTAATAAAAGATAATTTTCCTAATCTCCCCATTCACGGAAGCACCCAGATGACAGTTCACAGTGCATCCGGTGTCAGGGCTTTAGAAAATATGGGAGTCAGCCAGGTTGTTTTATCCCGCGAGCTATCTCTTGAAGAAATAAAAAATATTAAGAGTGAAACAAATGCAAAGCTTGAAGTTTTCGCCCACGGTGCTCTTTGTATGTGCTACTCAGGTCAGTGCTTAATGAGCAGTGTTTTGGGCGGTCGCTCAGGGAACAGAGGAAAGTGTGCCCAGCCTTGCAGACTTGAATATAAAATAAATGATAATCCCGAAAAAGGTTATTATTTAAGCCTTAAGGATTTATGTGCCTTAAATCATATAAATGAGCTTATTGAAATTGGCATCTCCTCACTTAAAATTGAGGGGAGAATGAAAGGATCTGAATATGTTTCAACGGTTGTTGGGATATATCGTAAGTATATTGATTCAGGAGAAATTCCAAAAAAAGAAGATTTAGAGCGTCTTGACAGGATTTTCTACAGAGGCGGACTCACAGACGGATACCTTGCAAATAAAAAGGGCAAGGAAATGTTTTGCTTTAATAAGCCTGATAATCCATATAAAAAGCAAGAGAGCGAAATCTATGAAAATTCTTTTAAAGAGAGAAAAATAAAGCTTAGTGCTGAGGCTAAACTAATCGAGGGTGAAAAACCGAGCCTTAAAATTTTAGGAAAAGGCATAGAGGTATTTGTTTGGGGCGATGAAATTTTATCAAAGGGCGAAAGCAAAGTTGTTTCAAAGGAACTGTTCTGCGAGAAACTAAACAAAACAGGTGGAACACCCTTTGAATTTGAAAATATAGATGTTTTAATTAAAGGACAGCCCTTTATGTCGATTGGACAGATAAATGAGCTAAGAAGAGAGGCACTGTCATTCTTTGAAGAAGAATATCTGTCTTCATTCAGGCGAAACGGCAGTTACATTCTCAAAGAGCCTAAAGATGGTGAAAAGATTGAGAGCTTTTTCTCGGTAAGAATTGCAAATCTTAACCAGTTTTATACAGCAGTTGAATATGAATTTGAAAGATTTTATGTTCCCATTACTCTCCTCCTTGATAATGCGGAGGCTTTTGTGCCTGTTATGGAGAAGGTGGTTATAGAGCCTGACATCATTATTAAAGATGAGGCAGACACAAGGCGAAAGCTTAAGATATTAAAAGGTCTTGGCTTTAATAAACTGCTTGTAAACAATATCGCATTTTCCACGGAAAAAGATTTTGAGCTTTATGGCGGAATGAGGCTTAATACATTTAATAGCTATGCTTTGGAGCTTTTTAAAAATAAAAATTTTAAAAGCGTGGCTTTGTCCCCTGAGCTTAACTTAGGTGCAATAAGGGATATGAAAAAGCCTATTGAAACAGAGGTTATGGTGTATGGTCATCTCCCCCTTATGGTTACAGAGAACTGTATCATAAGAAATAATAACACCTGCCCCTGCAGTAGTGAGGTAAATTATTTAACAGACCGAAAAGGCATTAAATTCCCTGTTGTAAAAGACGGCGGAAACTGTCGGAGCGTTGTTTTAAACTCTCTCCCTACTTTTATGGGAGACAGGCTTTATGAGATAGAAAAAAGCGGGGCTAAAAGCTATTTAATTTATTTTACTGTTGAGGATTATAAAAGGGCAGAGGATGTTTGTGCTTCATTTTTTGATAATAAGAAATTTGAAGGGAAATATACCAGATTGCATTATAACAAAGGAGTTATGTAATGACCTTTTGGGATAAAATAGTTACAGGGTTTATAATCGCCTTTTCTATGTTAGTGATAATTTTTCAAGGCTTTTTTATAAAAGGCGAAAGCGGAGAAAGAGTAGAAATAACAGTTGATGGACAGTTATACGGAAGCTATGCTTTAAAGGATAGCAAAACTCTTAAGATTGACACTGAGTTTGGCTCAAACACATTGGAAATTAAGAATGGATGTGCTTGGGTGAGCGAGGCTGATTGCCCTGATAAGCTTGACATAAAAATGGGGAAAATCAGCAAAACAAACCAAAGGATAATCTGCCTTCCAAATCGGCTTATGATTGAAATTACAGGGAGCGACGGAAAGGTTGATAGGGTGACTTATTGATGAAAAGTTTAAATACGAAAAAAATCACATACCTTGCCCTTATGGTTTCAATTGGAATTGTTCTTCAAATTGCAGAGGGAATGTTTGATGCATTTATTGTCCCTGGCGGTAAGCTGGGAATTGCAAATATAGTAACCGTTTCGGCTATGTTTTATTTAGGTAGCTTAGAGGGTGTTTTGGTGGCTCTTATCCGCTCAATACTCGGCTGTATTTTATATGGCGGAATAAGCGCAATGCCTTATAGCGTTGGCGGTGCTGTTGTAAGTGCCATAGCTATGTGCACAGCTAAAAAGCTGTTTTACCCAAGGCTTTCTATAGTGGGGCTAAGCGTTATTGGTGCATTTTTTCACAACCTGACACAAATTGCGGTTGCATCACTTATTTTTGATAGCTTAAGCCTGTTTACTTATCTTCCCGTGCTTACTATTTTAGGTTGTATCGGTGGAGTTATAACGGGATATGGTGCAAAAATATTTTGTCAAAAGACAGGATTGATTAATAGATGAAGAAGATTATACTTGGTTCACAGTCCCCAAGACGAAGTGAACTGCTAAAAAATGCAGGAATAGAGTTTGACGTAATCGTTGCAGGCGGTGAGGAGATTGTTGATTTATCTCTGTCATTTCCCGAAATTGTGACCTCTCTTGCAAAGCAGAAAAATGAGCAGGTGAGAAATCATAAGGATTGCCCAGGTGATGCCCTTATTATAACTGCCGATACTATGGTGGTATGTGATAATACTATAATGGGAAAGCCCAAGGACGAAGAAGACGCAAAGAGAATGCTTTTGATGCTTAGCGGTAATACCCACTCTGTTTTAACGGGATATTGCATCTGCGACAAAGAAACAGGAAAAACTGTTTCAGGGGCAGTAGAAAGCCAAGTGAAATTCAGACCTTTAGATGAGGATGAAATTGATAAATATATAGAAACAAAAGAGCCTATGGATAAAGCGGGAGCTTATGGAATACAGCTTAGGGCTTCAATGTTTGTAGAGGAAATCCACGGAGATTATTTTAACATTGTGGGGCTTCCCACCCAGAGAATATGTAAATTATTAAAAGAGGAGTTTAGTATATCCCTTTTATGATATATAATTTTATAAGGAAAGAGTGATAATTATGCCATTAGAACTTGGAATTGACATTGGAACATCAAACACTATAATATGCTCACAGAACGAGATAATTCTTGATGAGCCTTCTGTTGTAGCAATAAGCGAAACAGATGGATCTGTTGTTGCAGTTGGAAAAGAAGCAAAGGAAATGCTTGGAAGAACGCATAAGAATCTTTGTGCGATAACTCCTGTTAAAGAAGGGGTTATTGCAAACTTTGATACAACTGTTTCAATGCTTAAAGCATTTGTTAAAAAAGCAACCAGGAACTCATTTTTCCGCCCAAGGGTTGTTATGTCAATCCCTGCTTGTGTAACAGAGGTTGAAAAAAGAGCTATAAGAGAAGCGGGAATGAGTGCGGGAGCTAAAGAAGTGTATTTGATTGAGGAGCCTATGGCTGCGGCAATCGGGGCAGGAATTGAGGTTTCAAGACCTGTTGGTTCTATGATTGTTGATATTGGCGGAGGCGTTACAGAAATTGCAGTAATTTCCCTTGGTGGAATTGTTGTTTCCGATTCTGTTAAGGTTGCAGGAAACAGCTTTGACGAGGATATTATTGCGTATATGAAGAGAAAATATAATTTAAGCCTTGGCTCAATTACTGCCGAAGAGGTTAAGGTTCAAATTGGCTCAGCTTGTCCTATGAAGGACGAACTTAGAATGGAGGTTCACGGCCGTGACAGTGTTTCAGGGCTTCCTAAGAATGTATCTGTTGATTCTTCGGAGATTCGTGAGGCAATTTCGGAAAGTCTTGAAATGATAATTGACGGAATTAAGGCTGTTCTTGAGAAAACTCCACCGGAACTTGCAGCAGATATTTATGAAACAGGAATAGTTTTATCCGGTGGCGGAGCAACCCTTCGCGGACTTGGTATGCTCATAAATAAGAACATAGATATTCCTGTCTACATTTCAGAGGAGCCAATGCACTGCGTTGCATTAGGAACAGGCAGAGCGGCATCTAATGTAAAAGAAATGAAAAGTATATTTATAGGTGAATAATTGCTCAATATGGAGAGATTTTAATGAGAAAGCTTTTCGGGAACAGAATTTTTGTTCTCCTTCTTACAATAACAGTTTCAGTTAGCGTAATACTTGGGGTTATCAATGCAACAAAAACAAAATCCACTTTTATGGGAAATGTTGCAATGGTGGTTATAACCCCTCTTTCTGATGCCTGCACATGGGTAGGAAGAAAAGTAACAGACTTTTTTGGTTATTTTGGCAATGTAGATAAGCTCAAAGAGGAAAACGAAAAGCTGAAAAATGAAAATAAATCCCTTGAGGCAAAAATAAGAAAAAATGAAGGAACTGCAAAGGAAAACAAAGAGCTTAGAACAATTTTAGAGCTTTCACAGGCATATCCGACTTTAGAACTTACCGCTGCAGAGGTAGTATCCAGAAGTGCATCAAATTGGTATGAAAGCTTTGTGATTGATAAAGGGACTGCAGACGGTTTTAAAATTGGTCAGGGCGTAATTTCCTCCGAGAATGTCTTAATCGGCAGAATAAGCGATATTGGCTCAACCTGGGCGAGAGTTACAGTGATTACGGATACAAGTCACAGCGTTAGTGCAAGGGTTATCCGCTCAGGTGACTTAGGAATTGTTGAGGGAGATACTTCTCTTTCAAAAGAGGGAAAATGCAGACTTTCATTTATTTCTAAAAACAGTGACATTGTGGTTGGTGATTATCTTGAAACCTCAGGACTTGGCGGAGTTTATCCAAAGGGGATTGAAATTGGTAAGGTTATTGAAATAAAGCCTGAGGTGCAAGGCATTTCCCAGTACGCAATCATAGAAACCTCTGTAGATATTGAGAGAGTTTCAAAGGTTTTGGTAATAACGAATAGTAGTGAGGAAAATACGGCAGTTGGCGAAGAATAAAAGGAATGATTAAATGAGGGTAACATATCACGCAATATATCTTTTACTTGCGACTATGCTTTCAACAACGCTTTTTACAGCACTTGATGTCTTTGGAGTAATCCCAAATTTATTTCTTATTTATATTGTTTTCGCTGGGTTTTATCTCTCTAAAGGCGAAGCTGTTTGGCTTGGTCTTATATTCGGGCTTGTATATGATATAGTTGTAGGGGTAAATATAGGTCTGAACGGAATTTTATATATGTTTACTTGCTTTTTGGTGGTTCAGTCGTGCGAAAGCTTAATAAGTCGCAATAATGCCATTGTAACGGTTGTTTTTGTTGCTCTTTGGACCATTGTTTTAGAGGGAATAAACGCTTTATTCGGAAGTGGAGGAGCAATAGTAAGTTCCATCAAAATCATTGGAATTGAGATGATTTATAACGGAGTTTTGGCAATTATTTTGTATTTTACTTTAAGTAAGGCCTATGATAAGCTTTACAATAAAGAGAAATAGGTGAATGGTTTGGAAAACAGAAACTTGCGTCACAGATATATAATACTCGGGATTTTTCTGCTTAGCTTTGTGATTATATTTGCGGTAGTGCTTTTTAATCTCCAGATTATAAACGGCGAAGGCTATCGGGAGAGCATTATAAATCAGACAGAGCGGTCCTATCCCTTAAAAGCATCAAGAGGCGAAATTCTTGACACCTATGGTCGGCCTATGGTTACTAACCGAATGGGATATTATATAAGAATACAGGATGTTTCTGCCTCTGATGATAAAATTAACGAAACAATTGCGGTCCTGCTTGAAATTATGAAAGCAAACGGAGCACAATTTATAGACGAGCTTCCTATAAAAGGAGAGCCTGTTGATTTTGTCTTTGAAGACGAAACCGATAAGGCTAAGAAAATTAAAGAATGGAAGAAGGATAACGAGTTTTCTCAAAAGGATAGTGCTGAGAAAATTCTTGATTTACTTGCCAAAAAGTATAACATTTCTGATGAGTTTTCGGGAGAGACAAGACGAAATATTATTGCTATCAGATATGGAATGGAGAAAAAACAGTTCGGTGTAACAACACCTTATACATTTGCAACAGATGTTTCAATGGAGGTTATTGCTCAGGTTTCTGAGAGAGATTTTGAGATGACTGGAGTTTCCGTTGAGGTTGAACCAATGCGTGAATATGTTAAAGGCGGACTTGCAGTTCACGTTTTAGGTCGAACCGGTATCATTTATGCCGAAGAGTATGCAGAGCTTCGTGATAAAGGCTACGGAATGAATGATGTTGTCGGAAAAGACGGGATTGAAAAGGAGCTGGAGAGCTATCTTAAGGGTAAGGATGGCTCTATAATGGTTAAGCAAAATAAAAGAGGAAGCGTTGAGAAAGTTCTAAGTGAGGTTTCTCCAAAAACGGATAATTATGCGGTTTTGACTATCGACTCTAAACTGCAAGAGATAACTCAGCAGGCGCTTATGCAGAATATAGCAGCAGCGAGAGCTGATAAAGGTGAGGACGCTTTTAGCGGAGCGGCAATTGCAGTTGATGTTAAAACGGGCGGAGTTCTGGCGATTGCCTCTTATCCATCTTATGACCCGCTGACATATACACAAAATTATAATGCACTTTTAAAGGATGAAACAAAGCCGCTTTTTAACAGAGCGTTAAGCGGTGCATATACCCCAGGCTCAACCTTTAAACCCTTGGTTGCCATAGCGGCACTTGAGGAGGGGATTATAAGCACAACAGATACAATAGAGTGCGAGGGTGTTTATAAATATTATGCTCCGTCTTATCAACCAACCTGCCTTATCTGGAAAAGCGGAAAAACCCACGGTCCTCTCAATGTTTCCGAGGCAATCGGAGTTTCCTGTAACTGCTTTTTCTATGATGCAGGAAGAAGAGTGGGAATTAAGAGTATAAATAAGTATGCAAAAGCCTTTGGACTTGGTGAAAAAACGGGAATTGAACTTTATGAGGAAAAAGGAATTGTAGCGGGTCCTGATTATAGAAAGAAGCTTGACTTGCCTTGGTATCCCGGAGATGTGCTGCAGGCGGCTATCGGTCAGTCGGATAATATGTATACCCCTGCTCAACTTGCAAGTTATATTTCAACTTTATTAAATAAAGGTAAAAGATATTCTCTTCATATTGTTAAAGAGGTTCGCTCCTACGATACCGATGAGATAGTATATAAAACAGAGCCTAAGATTTTGTCTGAAATAAAGATAAAAGACAGTACCTATGAGGCAGTTAAAGATGGTATGAGAAGGGTTACAGACGATGGAACGGCATCAGCAGTGTTTGAAGATTTCCCAATTGAAGTGGGTGGTAAAACAGGAACAGCTGAGGTAAGTCGCGGAAGTGACAATGTTTTATTTGTTGGTTTTGCTCCTTATGATAATCCACAAATTGCAGTTGCGGTTGTGATTGAACACGGGGCATCAAGTAGGTATGCGGCAAATATAGGAAAAGAGATGTTTGCGTCTTATTTGGGGCTATATGAAACTCAAGACAGCATAATACAGCCGAATAAACTTTTGAAATAGAAAGGAATGAGATTAAGATGGCAGAGAAAAAGGAAATGCTTACACTAAAGCTATATAAAAATGGTATGGTGGTATATATAAACGAGAATGCCACCTATAAAGAGGTTAAGGCAGCTCTTTGCGAAAAGTTTGAAGAGTCCAAAAGCTTTTTAAAGGGCGTTAAGAGAATTGGTTTTAAGGGAACACCGCTAACTCATAAGGATTATGAGAAGCTTATAGAGAAGGTTTCGGATATTTTAGAGGATAGCGTTGAATTTTGGGAAAATCCCGAAACACCGGAACAGACCACAGAGGAAAAAGTTAAAGAGGCAATAAATGCCAGAGAAATTTTAGACCGTGCGATAGTTGAAGCTGAGGATGAATATACGAAATTTTATAAAAAAACTCTACGCTCAGGTCAGCTTTTAACATCTGAGGGAAGTATAGTTTTAATCGGAGATGTAAATCCGGGGGCTGAAATTGTTGCATCAGGCAATATATTTGTTATGGGAAGCGTTAAAGGAATGGTTCACGCAGGCAAAGATGGAGACCGCGAGGCAGTTGTTGTTGCTTTAAACCTTTCGCCAACCCAGCTTAGAATTGCAGACCTTATAACAAGATCGCCTGAGGGAGAAAATAAGGATTACTTAAGCCCTGAACTTGCTTATATCAAGGAAGATAAAATTTTTATTGAAGAATTTTTGCAAAAAAGAAAATAATATTTTGACTTTTTTTAAGGCTTGTGATATACTTGTAGATGATATGACATTTTAAAGTATATTTATGTAAATTATCAGGGTGAATTTTTATCGCACTGAATTTGGTTTTACTTATGGAGGTAAATTATGGCAAAGAAACAGTCACAGGTAATAGTTATAACCTCAGGCAAGGGCGGGGTTGGTAAAACAACAACAACTGCCAATATCGGGGTTGGGCTTTCCCTGCTTGGGAAAAAGGTTGTTTTAATTGATACTGATATCGGGCTTCGTAACCTTGATGTTGTATTAGGTCTTGAAAACAGAATTGTTTATGATTTGGTTGATGTTGTTTCAGGCAACTGTAAGGTTAGACAGGCATTAATTAAAGATAAGCGTTATGATGGGCTTTTCTTGATTCCTGCTGCTCAAACAAAAGATAAGGATGCAGTTTCTGAGGAGCAAATGGTTAAACTTTGCGAAGACCTTAAAAAGGAGTTTGATTTTATTATAATCGACTGCCCGGCAGGTATTGAGCAAGGCTTTAAAAACGCTATAGCCGGAGCTGATAAGGCTATTGTTGTTACCACTCCTGAGGTTTCTGCGGTTCGCGATGCAGACAGAATTATCGGTCTCTTAGATGCAAACGAAATTACTGACCATTTCTTGCTTATTAATCGTATTAGAACAGATATGGTTAAGCGCGGGGAAATGATGAATGTTGATGATGTTATTGATATTTTAAATATCGAACTTATCGGTATAGTTCCCGATGATGAAAATGTTATTGTTTCAACAAATAAGGGAGAGCCTGCAGTTGTTAATATGAAATCACTCGCAGGGCAGGGCTATCGTAACATAACCAAGCGTTTAAGCGGGGAAAATGTTCCGCTTATGGAGCTTGACGGTGGCGGATTTTTCTCTAAACTCTTTGGAAAGCTTAAAAAGAAATAAGTCGGGAATAAACTGTAAAGGAGAATTAAAATGATAATAGATTTGTCCAAGATATTCGGCAGGCGTAAGCCTATGTCAAAAGATTTGGCAAAAGACAGATTAAAGCTTGTTCTGGTTCACGACCGAGCAAATTCAGATACAGAATTTATAGAAAAAATAAGAGATGAAATTATGCAGGTGCTTGAAAAGTATATGGATGTTTCAGACAGCGGTCTTGATATTCAGATTACAACAGCACAAAGTGAGGATGGGAAATCAATGGTTCCTGCCTTAACTGCAAATATTCCGATTAAGGCTATGAAAAGAAACTAACTACGGGGAGGAATTTATATGAATATCGCTCTTATCGCACATGATAAAAAGAAAGAGCTTATGGTTGAGTTTTGTATTGCTTATAAAACAATACTGGAAAAGCATAATCTTTGTGCAACAGGTACAACAGGAAATCTTATAATAGAAGCAACAGGTATGAATGTTAACTTGTTTTTGTCAGGTCCACAGGGTGGTGACCAACAAATCGGTGCAAGAATTGCCTACAATGAAATTGATTTGGTGTTATTCTTCCGTGACCCTCTAACGGCTCAGCCTCACGAGCCTGATGTTTCGGCACTGTTCCGTCTTTGCGATGTTCATAATATTCCACTTGCAACAAATGTTGCAACTGCTGAGGTCTTAATCCGCGGGCTTGACCGTGGAGACCTTGATTGGCGTGACCTTGTTAATCCTAAAAAATAAATATAATCCGTCGCATTGCGACGGATTTTTAATAGGTGAAAAATATGAATGAAATTTATCAAAGAACCCAGATGCTTATAGGAAAAGAAGCAGTAGAAAAACTGAAAAAATCCCATATTATGATTTTTGGAATAGGCGGAGTGGGGTCTTACTCAGCCGAGGCAATTGCAAGGGCAGGAATTGGCAAAATAACCCTTGTGGATAAGGATACGGTTTCGGCATCAAATATAAATCGTCAGCTTATTGCACTTAAAACAACAGTGGGGATTTCTAAGGTTGAGGTTATGAAAAGCCGCATTGCTGAGATAAATGATAAAATAATTGTAAATGCAATAGAAAAGTTCTGTTTGCCTGAAAATATAGATGACTTTTTTGAAGAAGAGGTTGACTATGTAATTGACGCTGTGGACACAGTTTCGTCAAAACTTGCTATAATTGAAAAATGTAAAGAAAGAGGCATTGGAATAATATCTGCTATGGGAGCCGGGAACAAACTAAATCCTCAGGACTTTCAGGTTGCAGATATACATAAAACGGAAAATTGTCCTCTTTGTCGCGTTATGAGAAGAGAACTTAAAAAACGAGGAATTGATAGCCTCAAGGTGGTCTATTCAAAAGAAGACCCTGTTAATATAGAAAGCGTTATTGACGAAGAAAGTAAGAAGAAAGTTCCGGGAAGCATATCCTTTGTGCCATCTGTTATGGGGCTGATTTTAGCGGGAGAAGCAATCAAAGACATTATAAAATAATTTGAAAAAAATGCAAAATAGACTTGCCAAGAGTAAAAGTTTGTGATATACTACTTTGGTAAGTTTATCGAGGTGTGGCTCAGTTTGGTAGAGCGCTGCGTTCGGGACGCAGAGGTCGCAGGTTCAAATCCTGTCACCTCGACCATAATAACGAGATGATTTTACTGTAAGTAAGGTCATCTCGTTATTTTATGCGGTTTTCAGCGGTTTGAAAAGCAAGGATTTTTGACGGCAAATCTGTTACTGTCAAATATCTTTTTTGTGAACTTGAACCACAGTCCTAAATTCAATATCAATTCCAAAACACAGAGTAAAAATTTCTACTCTGTGTTTTTTTATTTGAATTTAAGGAGGAAAACTTTAATGAAACTAAACGGAAATTTTACTATTATACCTAACGAATTTATTAACGACTCAAGGCTCGATGTGTATGAATTTCGCATCCTTTGTTACCTGATGAAATTATCAGGGTGTAACTCTTCCTGCTACCCCTCTTACGAAACTATCGCAAGAGAAACCGGAATGAGTTTATCAAAGGCAAAGAATGGAATTAAGAATTTAATTGAATACGGAATAATTACCAAAGAGAACCGAGAGAAAAAGTCTGGAGGAGCTGCTTCAAATCTCTATGTGGTGTGTGTAAAAACCACCGATGAAGATGACGAGGTTACAGAAAACACTACCGACAGTATTCCTGATGACTCACCTCCCGGTGTGTCTGAAGAACGAGGTGGTGTACAAGATGACTGCAATAAATATATAAATAAAAATATTAATTATTTTATTAATAACCATCTATCATCAATAGAGGATGTGATGGATCGGGCGGAAACATATGAACTCCAAGGACTGACAAAAAAGAATTATGAATCTGCAATTGAGATTATGTTTAATTCAGAATCAATTTCGGTTGGTGGCGAAATCATTCCCCGTGAAATTGTTCGCAAGCGATTAGAAAATATCAGCTACGAACATATCGTCTATGTCGATAATAATATGCCGAGGAAAATTGTTGACGGCAAGGTCGAAATCCAAGTCAGAAAACCTGTTCCATATATCATAAATGCTCTGTACAATGCATTGCGTTATACGGCAGATGAAATTGTAAAAATGGAATATGGTGATGACGGAATTGCAGACTGCTTCCGAAAGGAGGATGGCGATGAGATATTTATATAACCAGCAAAATAAATTCGGAAATTGTTTTATACTTCCCAATTCCATTATGCAGCTAAATTTAAATCCTATCGCACGTCTGATATATTTCTATCTCGTGTATATTGAGGACAGAAAAACTTATCAGTGCTACCCGAGCTACAAAACTATTGGCAAGGCACTTAACATCAAAAGTATAACTACAGTTGCTAAATATGTAAGAGAGCTTGAAGATAAGTGTTTAATCTATACTGAACCTACAGAAATAATTCTGAAAAACGGTAAAAAACAAAACGGCAATTTGAAATATACAATCAGACCTATCCAAGATGCCGTTGAGTATTTTCATCAGCAGCAGATGAAAAAGTTTCAGGAAGATTTGGCTCGGGAAAAAGCTCAAAGAATGCTTGAAGAATATGATGAAAAGCATTCAAAATGAACAGCATAAAAATCGTTTTTTGTTTCTCGGTTTGCCGATACCCCCCTATTAAAATCTGTTAAACATTAAACCTGCTAAGAATTGTCAAGAGGAAAATTGAAAAAAATTTTAAACTAAAAAGGGCATAACAAAATAGAGTGGCAAATTAAAACATTTTGTCACCTGGTGAAAAATATTAAAAGTTAGATTTAATTATCTGAATTT
>JAZROF010000003.1:0-4055 GCA_045648565.1 Clostridia bacterium
CTCTTTTTTGCTTTTTCTGTATTATGAATTAAATACTCGTATTTACTTCTGATGTTGATAATCGACTCAACTGTATTTATTGCTTTTTTGCCTTCTGCAGAAAGCAAATCGAAAACAGAAAGAGCGTGGTTGTATGTAGTAGTGTTAGGAAACACAACTATTAAGTGCAAATGAACTTTTCTGTCTTCGGCTTCAGAATCTGTATCTTTGTCGTGGATACAATAAGCATAAGGAAGTTGCAAAATATCGTCAATTTCTTCTTGCCAATTTGGGAGCATATTCTCGGGGTAAAGGACTCCCACCCAATACCTTGCTTTGTTAATTTTAGGCATAAAAAATCCTCCAAAATATTATTTTGGAGATTGCAGATAAATATCTTGACTTTTAAAACCCGACTATGATATAATATAGTCGTGACCAGATATGTGAGGAGCAATCTCTATTTTTGGTAATTAGGCGCTACCAACACCTAATTACATAGTCACATTATAACACTGACCCCACCCACCTGTCAATATGGGTGGGTGTTTTTTTGTCCAAATATTGTATTTTTGTGAGTTTTAACACAAAATCGAACACAATATTTAGAATAAAGTTAGATTTTGTTTTTTGCTAACCCTCCATTCAGTTTAAAAAAGTAAAACATCAGGTTGTATTTTTCTGCGAAAAATCTCCACCTTAAAATCAGAGATTTTTGTTTGACTTTTTTATTTTTTGCGATAAAGTCGGCAGTGCCGAGAGAAATAAGTTGAAAATTAAAACGGATTTTCTCGGCTTCAGAATTATATCGCAAAAAAACACTTCATTACTTGATTTATATATTTTTCTTTTTGCCTCAAGAAATAAGTGTTGTCTTATTGTTACCCCCTTTCTGTTTTTAGTATGACAAACAAACTCTTGAAATCAGTTTAAAACAATGATATAATCCAATTAAATCGATAAAATACAAGTTGTACAAGCCTTGTACAAGTTACTTGTAATCGTTGAAAATAAAGGAGTTTTTATGTTTTATGCAAAAATCAATAAAAGAGTTATCAAAAGAACTCAATTGTTCTTATGAAGCAGTCAGACAACAAATAAAAAGATATAATTCTGAATTGTCCGGACACATAACAAAAAATGGAAAAACACAACTTTTAGATGAATATGCTTGTGAGTTTCTGAAAAGCAAAAGAACAGAAAACCCTGTTGTGCTTCAGACAATCGAAAAGGACGAATATACAAAACAGTTAGAACAAGAAAACAAAACCCTTTTAATTGCCGTTAATGAACTGCAGAAAGAACTTTTACAAGCAAAAGAAGATAAACACACTCTCGAACTTGAAAACCTCGAATTAAGGCTTTTAAAGGCAAAAAACGAAGAACCAGGAGCAGAACCTAAAAAAAGAAAGTGGTGGCAAAGAAAATGAAAAAAGAACTTTCTGAAGAAGAATTGAATTTTCAATTAAAAAAACTTTCAATGAAATTCGATTTTCAAGAAAAATATAAAGACCTATCATACGAAGAAAAAGCAAAGTTATTGCTTAATTGCTCTCTTGATGGCTTATCTGATTTAGAACTTGATGTTTTAAGAGAATTGCTCGATTTTTATTTAATGATGATTGATTTTGAAGAACGTGGGATTGATATAACAGAGGGATTGCCTGAATAACAGGCAACCCCTTTTTTTGTTTTATAAACTCAAATCGAAGTCATCAGATAAATCTCTGACTTTTTCTTTTATTTCTTTTATCTCTGATTTTGGGTTGTTTATATTTTTTAATTGCTCCTCAAGTTCTTGGAGCCTACCTGCAACACTTAATTGTTCGTCTATTGTTAATTCACCATTAACAAAGGACATCTGAAGTGTTGCTTTTTCTTTTTCAATTTCTCTCTGCAGCTCTTTTTTTATTGTGCTTTCTTTCCACTTTGGTAATAGATTATGTTCTTTTAAAAACTCAAATAACCCTGAATTAAGTTCTTTTGCCCTTTTAGTTATAGTTTTTTCAAGATTTTCAACTATTTCTTTTATTCGTCTTTGATTTTCGACTATCTCTTTTTCAATATTCCTCAGACAAGTCATTTTTATATTTGCCTTAACTTCTCTGTCTCTGACTTCTTCTTCTTTGATTATCAGAGCCTTTTCTCTTTCTTCAATAGTTTTTGTTTGCTCTGCCAAATGGTTTAAAGTCTGATAATCTGAATAAGAAAGAGTAACCGTTTCTTTCGGTTTACCAAATAAAGTTTTATCTACTGTTTCAAGTTTTAAATCTTCGTATTTTTTATTGAGTCCCTGAAGTTCATCATTTTTTTGAGTTAATTTATAAACTTCAGTTTCAAGGTGTTCAACATTTTCTCTGTGTGGGTGTTCTACATTAACCCCTCGTGCAAGACACAACTTACCTAAATATTGATTTTCTCTTGCTTCCCATTGTATTTGAGCAGTTAATTTACCCACTTTGTGAAAACCTTGTTCCCCTAATGCTTTTACCATTCCAGATTGCAGCTTCAGACCTCGAGTGTTTGACGAGTGTTTGCAAACATAACACAGGTGTGTGTGACCACCATTCTGACCTTGCTCGTCATTATGGTAATAAGCACCAATTAACTCAAGATTTGGGTTTCTTTCGTTCCACTCGTCAACAAATTGTTTCATTATCCCTCTTTTAACATTTTCAGGTACTTCAGAGTCATACACCCCGATTATCATTTCATAAACCGGATGTTTCTTTTTATCTTTGCATATATGATTATAATAATCTTTTATTTTTCGGTCTTCTCTTGTTTGTTTTTCATTGTACTCTTTCAGAGCAGAACCGAAAATTCTTTTGTATGCATCTCTCGGTTTTTCGTCAATCCAAATTTCAAAATGCCCGTTTGGGTCTATGTGCGATTGTTTAGCCACAACTTTTGGGTTTCTTATATTGTGGTCTCGGTTCGATACAGAACCATTGTGTGTTGCAATTGTTGCCATTATAAAATCAATCCTTTCAATTATTTTTTCTATTGTCAAATGCTATAGTAGTAACTCAATACCATTTTTTGCAGAGCCAAAAAGTATTGAGCAAGGGGAGACCCCTTGACCCCCCAAGGAGAAACACATTCGTGTTTCTGTCTTTATTATGACAGTTTCACTATCACAACAAAGACAAAAAAAAGAAAAGACTGCAGCTTAACTCTTAACAGAGAAAAGACAGCACTCTTTTCTAATAATTTTTTTACTTTATTCTATCATTTATAATTCTTTTATGACAAAAAGAAAAGATTTTTTATCTTCCGTCTTTCGTCACATACTTTTCTGTCGTAGTCCGAAAAGTATGTTTCAGAATTAAAAAGGCAAGTCCATATTCTTTTCAAATTGAATTTTAAAACCATTCTTCTGAAGAACGTGAGCGATATAAAAAACATCTTCAGTTTCAGAAATAACAATTGAAGTTTCTGTGTCTGTTTCTTCATTCAATTTATTATCAAAAGAACAATTTATATTTTTTATTGGAATACACAGTTCTTCAGTAAGAAATGACTTTACAATTTCAACATCAATCTTTGTCGTGTTGAATTGCAATGTAAGTTTTTTCTGTTCTGATAAATCAAATAATTTGATTGTTTCGCCATAACCAAAGAATTCAGATTTTGTTTTTTCCTCTTTCTGTGGTGTATAAATTGGTGATGTAAGTTTAAAATACTTGCCTTTTGTAATTTGAGCAAAATAATTTTGATGTGCTCTGAATACTTCCATAACATTCGTATCATTATCGAAGTTTTCTTTTATACAAACGGTTAAATCGTAAAAGTTAGAAAATCCATTTTCGATTATAATTGTTTCTATCATCGCCATAATATCGTTTGACTCTTTTTTGCTTATTTGCTCATAAGCACCGATATCAAAATTGTTGCCAAGAATTCGTTCTTCCGGAGAGTAAAGATATTTACCACTCTTTTTTGCTTTTTCTGTATTATGAATTAAATACTCGTATTTACTTCTGATGTTGATAATCGACTCAACTGTATTTATTGCTTTTTTGCCTTCTGCAGAAAGCAAATCGAAAACAGAAAGAGCGTGGTTGTATGTAGTA
>JAZROF010000004.1:0-4050 GCA_045648565.1 Clostridia bacterium
AGCTCAGTTGGTTAGAGCGCTAGATTGTGGCTCTAGAGGTCGTCGGTTCGACTCCGACTATCCACCCCACTTATATTGGGCTGTAGCCAAGTCGGTAAGGCACGGCACTTTGACTGCCGCATGCGTAGGTTCGAGTCCTGCGAGCCCAGCCAACCTTAAAAAATTAAATATGGTCCATTAGCTCAGTTGGCAGAGCACTTGACTTTTAATCAAGGTGTCCGCAGTTCGAATCTGCGATGGATCACCAGAAAAAAGCATCGACTTTGTCGGTGCTTTTTTCAATGAAATACGCCTATCGGCGTGTGAAATAGCTGCGCTATGAAATACACGACCTGTATGAAATATTGCTTCGCAATATGAAAAGGCATATTTTATTTCACATTTTGCTTTAGCAAAATATTTCATAATCCGTCAGGATTATTTCATATCAACGAAGTTGATATTTCATTAAAAGATATAATGCGTATAAACCACTTGGCTTAAAAAGTGATAGGGAGTTTGCAAAAAAAGTTTTAAAACTATTGAAAAATTTTAAGAAGTATGCTATTATATAATACATTAAACAAATTATTAACTAATTATTTGAAAATGAGGAGGGAAAATTATGGAATTTATAATTCCTGTTTTTCTATTATTAACTGCAATTATAGCATTACTATTTTCAGGGTATAATTTTTTTAAGGTAAAGAAAAAACCTGAAGGAACAGATGAAATGAAAAAAATTTCTGCAAAGATTCGTAAAGGAGCTATGATATATCTAAAGCGACAATATAAAGTGGTTGGTATATTCTTTGCAGTAATGGTTGTAATATTGACAATACTTGCATTATTTGATTTTCTAAGTATATTTGTGCCAATTGCGTTTTTGACAGGCGGACTGTTTTCAGCGCTTTCCGGATTTGTTGGTATGAAAATTGCTACATATGCAAACTCTCGAACAGCTAATGGGGCATGCGATGGGCTTGACAAGGGCTTAAAAATTGCCTTTTCATCAGGAACGGTTATGGGTATGACTGTTGTTGGATTAGGTTTGTTTGATATAAGTTTTTGGTTCATAATTTTGAAATTTGTTTTTATGCTATCTATTGAGGAGACGATGGCTGCAATGTTAACTTTTGGAATGGGAGCTAGTTCAATGGCTCTTTTTGCAAGAGTAGGTGGTGGTATATTTACCAAAGCTGCAGATGTTGGGGCAGACCTTGTGGGTAAAGTTGAAGTAGGAATTCCTGAAGATGACCCGAGAAATCCTGCTTGTATTGCCGATAATGTTGGCGATAATGTAGGGGATGTTGCTGGTATGGGGGCTGATTTGTATGAATCTTATGTTGGCTCAATAATATCCTGCGGAGCACTTGCAATTTCTGCAGGTATGGGAATCAAAGGTGTTCTTTTACCTATGATTATTGCCGGGGTAGGAATATTGGCTTCCATAATTTCAACGTGGTTTGTATCCACAAAAGAAGGCGCTACCCCAAAAATGTTGTTATATTCTCTTAGAAAGGGAACGTATTCGGCATCAATAATTTCTACTATTGTGAGCTTTATTGTTATTTTATTAATGCTGCCAGAATATATAGGGCTTTTTGGTTCAGTTGTTTCAGGGCTTTTAGCCGGGGTTTTGATTGGATTCTTCACGGAATATTATACATCGGACACGTATAAACCAACACAAAAACTTTCAGAATCTTCGGATACAGGCAGTGCTACAATTATTATCGATGGTATAGCACTTGGTATGAAGTCGACTGCGGTCCCTGTAATTATTGTTGGAATTTCTGTTATTGCAAGTTATTTCTTTGCAGGTGGAGCAGGCTCGTTTGCGTCCGGTCTTTATGGTGTAGGTTTATCAGCTGTTGGTATGCTCGCTACACTCGGTATTACTCTTGCTACAGATGCTTATGGTCCTGTTGCAGATAATGCCGGCGGAATAGCTGAAATGTGTGGTTTACCTAAAGAAGTGAGAGAAAGAACAGATGCTCTTGATTCACTTGGTAATACTACAGCGGCAACTGGCAAGGGTTTTGCAATCGGTTCAGCAGCTCTGACAGCGTTAGCCTTGATTGTTTCCTATACAGATAAGATTTCGACAATAAACCCAAATTTGTTAGACTTAAGTATAACAAATCCACCTGTTTTGATAGGTCTTTTTGTTGGTGCGATGTTGCCATTCTTGTTCTCATCAATGACGATGCGTGCGGTTGGTCGTGCAGCACAGGAAATTGTTATTGAGGTTAGGAAACAATTCAGAGAAATTGCAGGACTTATAGATGGTGATTCAGAGGCTGACTATGAAAGCTGTATTGATATTTGCACAAGGGCATCACTGAAGGAAATGATACTGCCTGCTGCATTAGGCATACTATCTCCGATATTAGTAGGGCTGATTCTTGGCTGTAATGGTGTCGTAGGTATGCTTGCCGGAGCTCTCGTTTCCGGATTTGTATTGGCAAATATGATGTCGAACTCAGGAGGGGCTTGGGATAACGCAAAGAAATATATTGAGGCAGGGAATTTTAATGGTAAAGGCTCTGAAAATCATAAGGCTGCAGTAGTTGGCGATACTGTAGGAGACCCACTCAAGGATACTGCCGGTCCTTCATTAAATATTTTGATTAAGCTATTGTCAATGGTATCAATTATTTTTGCGACAATAGTTGCATATTATGGCGGATTAGGATTGTTTTAGTGAAAAGTGTAATAAAAAAATCGTGTTTGGCGGGGTCTACCGTCAAACACGATTTTTTACTTATAATAAATGCGGTTAAATAGTTGCAAATGCAATTTATTTATCATTCTTGTGGCACATTTCGGACATTGAACATTCGCCACAGCCACAGGAACAGCCATTACCGTTTTTTCTCTTTTTAATTTCCGATAATACAATAGCTATAAATATAACAGCTATAATAGTTGCGATTATCAGCGTTGGAATATTCAAACAGATCCACCCCTTTATTTTATGGTTTTTTGCTCATACTTGTTTTTTCTAATCAACATATAAATGAGAAACAGGAGAACAAGGATTGCAAAAACAGTCCAAATACCAAATAACCCGGTAGTAATAAACGTTCCAATTTGATATGTAATAAGTGATATTGCATAAGCAAAAACACACATATAGCATATTGCACCAATAGTCCATTTTGCATTGTTCATTTCTCGTCTGATTGCCCCCATTGCTGCAAAACAAGGTGCACAAAGGAGATTGAATATCATAAATGAAAATGCAGCAAGTCCACTTCCGTTAAAGAATTCTTGTCCGATAATTGCAAGTCTTGCTGATTCTCCTGCCTCAACCGCCTCAAATGTAAGGTCGGAATTTGCCATAGAGGAAAGAGAACCAAACACTCCTACGACTTCTTCTTTAGCTACAAGTCCTAAAACTGTTGCAACAGCTGATTGCCAATTTCCAAATCCAAGAGGAATAAATATTACTGCAATCCATTCACCAACTATATTCAGTATAGATTTTTCATCGCCTGTAATAAAGTGGAAGCCACCCTCGAAAGAAAGACTGTTAAGTGCCCATATGATAATACTGGCAGCAACAATAACCGAACAAGCTTTTTTTATAAATGACCACCCTCTCTCCCAGGTTGCACGAAGAACATTGATGGGAACAGGGGCGTGGTATGCAGGAAGCTCCATAACAAAAGGTGATGGATTTCCGGAAAATGCTTTGGTCTTCTTTAAAATAATGCTTGATATAATAACAGCTCCAATACCTATAAAGTATGCAGCGGTTGCAATCCAGGAGCTTCCACCAAAGAGGGCACCTGCTATAAGCCCCACAATTGGCATTTTTGCACCACACGGGATAAAACAGGTTGTCATAACCGTCATTTTTCTGTCACGGTCGGATTCTATTGTTCGACTCGCCATAACTCCCGGCACTCCGCATCCTGACGCAACGAGGAGAGGAATAAATGATTTTCCTGATAAGCCAAACTTTCTAAATAATCTGTCCATAATAAAGGCAATTCTTGACATATATCCGCAATCTTCCAAAAGCGAAAGAAGAAGGAAAAGAATTAACATCTGCGGAACAAA
>JAZROF010000005.1:0-14357 GCA_045648565.1 Clostridia bacterium
CTTTTCTTCAGCAGCAGGACCAGCAGCAGCAGCGCCAGCAACCATAACAGGAGCAGCAGCAGATACGCCAAACTCTTCTTCAAGAGCCTTTACTAAATCGTTTACTTCTAAAAGTGTAAGTGTTTTAATTTCTTCAACTAACTTCATAACATCAGCCATTTTAAAAATCCTCCGTTTTTTTAATATTTGGGGCTTTTGCCCATAATTTACTTATTTAATAATTATTACTCGGCGTCCTTTTTAGCAACAGCATCTAAAGTGCGAACCAAGTTTCCGATAGGAGCCTGTAAGCTTCCAAGCATCTTGGAAATAAGAACTTCCTTGGAAGGAATACTTGCGTAAACCTTAACCTCATTTGCGTCAATAACTTTACCGTCAATAAAACCAGCTTTGATTTCGAGTTGTTCGTTATCCTTTGCGAATTCAACCAAAACCTTAGCGGGAGCAACAACGTCAGAATCGCTTGTTGCAAGAGCTGTAGGTCCGTGAAGAACACTGTCAAGCTCTCCTAAGCCAACTTCGTTTGCAGCGAAACGAGTAAGTGTGTTCTTAACGATAGAATATTCAACACCTGCTTCACGGAGCTTTCTGCGAAGCTCTGTATCCTGAGCAACTGTCAAACCTCTGTAGTCAGCGATAACACCGGCCTGAGCGTTCTTAAGTCTTTCTGTTATAGCAGCGACAACCGCCTTCTTGCCTTCTAAAACTTTTTCACTTGGCATAAAATTTCCTCCTTTCAAAGTTTCAATCTTAAAAGATTGGTATGAAAAATCCCTCGCAGACACGAGGGATTTAAAGCCTTTAAAAACTTTTCTCTCCTCGGCAGGATTTATGGCATTTGCCACCTGCTGTCTGCGGAAAATATTCAACTGTTTTAAATCTTATGGGATTAGTCCCTTAAGATTAAGCCTCGATTTTACCAGTATTAATCTTAATACCGGGGCCCATTGTTGTAGCAATTGTTACAGATCTTAAATACTGACCTTTAGCAGCAGCAGGACGAGCCTTGATAACTGCACCCATTAAAGCATTGAAGTTTTCCATAAGCTTTTCAGGGCCAAAGGAAGCCTTTCCGATAGGACAGTGGATAATGTTTGTCTTATCCAATCTGTATTCAATTTTACCTGACTTGATTTCAGCGATAGCCTTTGCAACATCAGGAGTAACTGTGCCGGCCTTCGGGTTTGGCATAAGTCCCTTAGGACCAAGTGTCTTACCGATACGACCAACAACACCCATCATATCAGGAGTTGCAACAACGATATCAAAGTCAAACCAGTTTTCAGACTGAATTTTTTGAACTAAATCTTCAGCACCAACATAGTCAGCACCTGCAGCCTTAGCTTCTTCAGCCTTGCCTTCTCTTGCAAATACGAGAACGCGAACATCTTTACCTGTTCCGTTAGGAAGAACAACAGCACCTCTAACCTGCTGGTCAGCGTGTCTGGAGTCAACACCTAACTTAATGTGAATTTCAACAGTTTCGTCAAACTTAGCTTTAGCGGTCTGGCAAACAAGACCCATAGCTTCGTTTGAATCATATAATTTGCCTTTTTCAAGAAGCTTAACGCTGTCTTGATACTTTTTACCCATTTTCATTAAATTTCCTCCTATAGTGGTTATCACAGGGCATTTGCCCCTCCCACATTCATAACCCGTTTACTTACTCTTCAACGGTAACGCCCATTGATCTTGCAGTACCTGCAACCATTGACATAGCTGCCTCAAGTGATGCTGCATTAAGGTCAGGCATTTTCTGTTTAGCGATTGCTTCAAGGTCAGCTTTTGAAAGCTGAGCAACCTTTGTCTTGTTTGGAACACCGCTTCCGCTCTGAATTTTGCAAGCCTTTTTAATTAAAACTGCAGCCGGCGGAGTCTTGGTGATGAATGAGAAGGATCTATCCTGGTAAACTGTGATAACAACCGGGATAACAAGACCTGCGTCATTCTTTGTTCTTTCGTTGAACTGCTTACAGAAGTCCATAATGTTAACACCGTGCTGACCGAGAGCCGGACCAACTGGTGGTGCAGGAGTAGCTTTCATAGCTTCAATCTGCAATTTGATGTAACCTGTAATTTTTTGAGCCATTTTCATGACACCTCCCTTTCCAACAAACGTGGTAATATCGAGGCAAACCCTATGGTTGCCCCTCCCACAAACTTGGCAAAACTGCCAAATATATAATACAGCGTGTGCTGTGTGGGTAACAAATTTAAACTAACTGTTCAACTTGATTAAATTCAAGCTCAACATCGGTATCTCTGCCAAACATAGACACTTTAGCCTTAACTTTCTGCCTGTCCATAATAATAGCATCGATAACGCCGACAAAACCTTCAAGAGGGCCATACTTAACCCTGATTTTGTCCCCTTCATTAAAGTCAATCTTAACAGTGCGTTTTTCAAGACCCATGTTAATGATTTCCTGTTCGGTAAGAGGAACCGGCTTTGAACCGGGACCAACAAACCCCGTGACACCACGGCAGTTTCTTACAACATACCAGCTTTCATCAGTCATAATCATTTTAACAATGACATAACCGGGGAAGAGTTTACGCATAACGGTTTTCTTTTCGTTATCCTTAATCTCAACAACCTCTTCCATAGGAACGCATATTTCCTGAATAATATCCTGCATGTTACAATTTTCAATTGTTTTTTCTATATCAGCCTTAACCTTATTCTCATAGCCTGAGTAGGTGTGAGCCACATACCATTTTGCTTCTGCCATAAGTGTGGGATAATCCCGTTCCCTCCTAAAATTTCTACTTAATCAACGCTCCAATGCCCCAAGCGAATAACCAATCGAGTGCGGCAATAAGAAGACCGATAAGTATTACGAAAACAAGAACTACAATTGTGTTCTGTCTAATTTTAGAAAATGATGGCCAAACAACTTTTTTAAATTCAGCCTTGGCATCTATAAACCAGTTCTTAATCTTGCTCATTTTAAATACTCCTTTAACCTACAGCGACCTTACTTTGTTTCTTTGTGCATAGTGTGCTTTCTGCAGAATCTGCAATATTTATTCATTTCAAGTCTGTCCGGGTCATTCTTCTTATTTTTCATTGTATCGTAGTTTCTCTGTTTGCATTCGCTACAAGCTAATGTGATTTTAACTCTCATTTTGTTCACCCTTTCTTTAAAAAACCCTTTCGGGATTCATACAACACAAATAAAGCCTCTTTTCAGAGGTAACACTATTCTACCACACAGTGAAAATTTTGTCAATGGTTTTTTGCAAAAAAAATTCCGAATAAAACGGCTTTTTTGCGAATAGAAATTTATAGATGCATAAAAACACAATATATTGTAGTTATGCATTTTTATAAACCCGAAAGGGAGGTAAAGATGAAGAACGGAATTAAAATTGCATTTGTTTATATAGGCTTGGTTATTGGAGCAGGCTTTGCTTCAGGACGGGAAATTATTGAATATTTTAATATGAAAAGCCAAAAAAATCCCATTCCCATATTTATTGCATTTTTAATGTTTGCTATGGTTTCCTACATTATACTAAATAAGGCAAGACGAGAGGGAATTTCAGATTTTGGAGAATTTGTTGACAAAACGGCGGGAAAGCTCTCTGTGTTTATTAAAGTCATAATGTATTTCTTTATGTTCTGTGGATTTTTTGTAATGCTCTCAGCCGGGGGTGCACTTTTTCAGTCTGCTTTTTCCTGTAGCGATAAGGTAGGAGTGGTGGCTGTAGCCCTCATTTGCTTTTTAGTTTTCTCTTTTGATATTCAAGGGATTGTTGCAATTAACACAATTTTAGTTCCATTTATGGTTTGTGGGATAACCTATTTATCTGTTTCTTCCTTATTATATTACAGCGAAACGGCTTCAGTATTTTCTTTTTTCGATAATCCTTATGTTTCGGCAGTGTGTTATGTGAGCTATAACACCATAACGGCAGGGGCAGTTTTAGTTCCGCTTTACTCTATACTTGACAAAAAGTCAGTTAGACTTGGTGCAATCTTAGGAAGTGCTGTTCTTGGAATTTTGATTTTATTAATACGAGAGACACTGAATATATATTATGACAGGGTGCTTTATTCGGAAATACCGCTTTTTGATATGGCAGTAATTCGTGGAGAGATATATAAATATGTATATCTGGCGGTTATGTTTACCTCTATTTGCACGACAGCAGTATCTCACGGATTTGGCATACTATCAAAATTTCATTTTAAAACCAAAAGGGCAAGGGTTATAGCATCAGGAGTGTTTTGCCTTGCAGCGATGCCATTTTCTGATTTAAATTTTTCATTTCTGGTCTCTTCTTTGTATTTGGTTTTCGGATATTTCGGCTTAATTTGGCTAATTATTTTAATTTTTAAGAAATAATTTTTTGACTTGAAGTCGGAGTAAATGAGAGCATAAGAGAGGAAATAAGCGAATTTAAGACTTTGTATAGGCGTAAATTGATTTTATCAAAAATTTTTCAAAAAAAGGGTTGACAAAATTACCTTTCCGTATTATAATAAACAAGCTTGTTAAAGTGTTAGAGCAGACTGTGGGCAGATGCACACAAGAAAATGCGTCCACCTGCTCACAGTTTGAAATTTTATTAGGAGGTAAGTTAAATGTCAACTTATATGGCAAAAGCAAACGAAGTTGAAAAGAAGTGGTATATTATAGACGCTGCCGGTAAACCTCTCGGCCGTGTTGCTGCAGCTGCTGCAACAATCCTTAGAGGAAAGCACCGTCCTGAATATACTCCAAATGTTGATTGCGGTGAATATGTAATAGTTATCAACGCAAAGGATGCTGTTTTAACAGGAAACAAGTTAGAACAGAAAAAATGGTACAGACACACAGGTTATATCGGTCATCTTAAAGAGGTTTCTTATAAAGACCTTATGGCAAACCGTCCTGAAAAGGCTATGGAACTTGCAATCTCCGGTATGATGCCTCATAACACACTCGGTAGAAAGTGCTTAAAGAAGCTCAAGATTTATGCAGGTGCAGAGCATGAGCATGAAGCACAAAAACCTGTAGAGTGGACAGGCGAAATATAAGGATAGGAGGAGAAGTTAAATGGCTAAGACAGTTCAGTATTACGGAACAGGTAGAAGAAAAGAATCTGTTGCAAGAGTAAGATTAGTACCAGGCAATGGTGCAATAACAATCAACGGCAGAGATATTGACGATTATTTCGGTCTTGAAACATTAAAGACTATCCTTCGTCAGCCTCTTGAGCTTACAGGCACAATCGGCAAATTTGATGTTTTAGTAAACGTTAAAGGCGGCGGCTTCACAGGTCAGGCAGGCGCAATCCGCCACGGTATCGCAAGAGCGCTTTTAGAAGTTGATTCTGAAAGCTTCAGAGGAACACTTAAGGCTGCTGGTTACTTAACACGTGACCCAAGAATGAAGGAAAGAAAGAAGTACGGCTTAAAAGCTGCTCGTCGTGCTCCACAGTTCAGCAAGAGATAATTTGCTTATCAAAATCAAAAGGCTTCGCATTTGCGAAGTCTTTTTTTGATATCTTATTTAATGCCTTTTAAAAAGAATACTAAAAATGCTAACACTTTCATATATTGTAAATAGTAAGAAAGATATATGGGAGTGGTAGAATGCAATATGCAACAATTGAAGAAAGAACGGTAAGTATTGCACATTACATAATAGATAGCAGATGCACGGTGCGAGATGCCGCTAAAAAATTCGGCATTTCTAAATCAACCGTACATAAAGATATAACAGAAAGACTTCCGAAACTGAACAAAGTCATATATGATGAAACCAGAAAAATTCTTGATGAGAACCGACAGGAACGCCACATCAGAGGTGGTCTTGCAACGAGGAAAAAATATTTAAAAGAAAAGAATAAAAGCTGAGAAAAGGTCTCAGCTTTTTATTATTTTAGGAAAGAAATTTCCAACACCCTTTCGATAACAAGATGCTTAAAATGCACCTGTGTGCTTTTGTTGTTTGCACATAGCGTTTTTTGGTTCAATATAAAAGCAAATGCTTGACACTTTTGGGAAAGAGGGGTATAATACGATTAAATAAGTTATCGGATTGTTTAGAGGAGGAAAGATGAAAACCGAAAAAAATATTCTTATTGCATTTATTTTGAATTTTGTTTTCTCCATTTTTGAGTTTGTTGGTGGAGCTGTTACAGGGAGCGTTGCAATCATTTCTGATGCCGTTCACGATATAGGTGATGCCGTGAGCATTGGAATCTCCTACTTCTTAGAACATAAAAGCAAAAAACAACCTGACGAGGTTTATACCTATGGCTATGGAAGATTTTCTGTAATCGGCGGGCTTATCACGACGGTTATTTTACTTGTTGGCTCCATCGTTGTTATATATAATGCGATTCTAAGAATATTTAACCCCACTCCCATTGACTATAGCGGAATGATTATTCTGGCTCTCATCGGGGCGTCAGTAAACCTTATCGCCGCTTTTGTGACAAGAGAGGGGGATTCTATCAATCAGAAGGCGGTAAGCCTTCATATGCTTGAGGATGTCTTAGGTTGGGTGGTTGTTTTAATAGGTGCAATTGTTATGCACTTTACAGATATTTCCATAATCGACCCTCTTTTGTCAATCGGCGTTTCAATGTTTATTTTCATAAATGCAGTAAAAAATTTAAAGCAGATAGAGAATCTCTTTCTTGAGAAATTGCCTCAGGGAATAGATATAAGCGAAATCAAGGAGCATCTCGGAAAAATTGACGGGGTTATAGATGTTCATCATATTCATATATGGAGTATGGACGGGCATCATAACTATGCAACAATGCATATCGTTTCTGATACTTCCGGGCACGAAATTAAAGACAAGGTCCGAGAAGAGCTTAAACATCATAACATAGGTCATGTTACTCTGGAAATTGAAAGACCTGGTGAACATTGCCACGAGGAAACTTGCCAAATTAAGCACGATGAACATAGTGGGCATCACCACCATCACCATCATCACTAAATAAAATTTTTAAGAGAGAAGGGCTAAAAATGAACTACAAAAAAATACTGACAATTCAAGATATTTCCTGTGTAGGGCAGTGTTCTTTAACTGTTGCACTTCCGATTTTATCAGCTTGTGGAATTGAAACCTGTATACTTCCATCAGCGGTTTTATCTACACATACTGCAGGTTTTAAAGGATATACTTTCAGGGACTTAACAGACGATATTCCAAAAATCAAGGACCACTGGGTTTCTGAGGGAATTAAGTTTAAGGCAATTTATACGGGATATCTTGGAAGCGAGAAACAGATTGATTATATCTGCGATATTTTTAACGAAACCTTAGATGAGGGTGGAGTTAAGGTTGTTGACCCTGCTATGGCGGACAGCGGAAAGCTTTACCCCGGTTTTGATGAGGCTTATGTTAAGGCAATGGGAAGTCTTTGCACTAAAGCTGACTATGTTGTTCCCAATATAACCGAGGCGGCATTTTTAACAGGAATTGAGTTTAAAGAGGTTTATGATAGAGAATATATTGATGCTCTTTTAAGTGGACTTACTGCTATTGGTTGTAAGAATGTTATTTTAACAGGCGTTTCTTACAGTGCTGACAAAACAGGCGTTGTTGTGCTTGAAAATGGCGAGTACTCCTATTATGAACACGAAAAATTTGCAGGCGGGTGCCACGGAACGGGAGACATTTATGCCTCTGCATTTGTTGGTGCTTTGGTTAGAGGAAAGGATGCCTTTAATTCTGCAAAAATTGCAGCAGACTATACAGTTGAGTGCATAAAAGCCACCGCCAAGGAAGACAACCATTGGTATGGAGCGGCATTTGAGCCTCAACTTGAAAAATTAATAAACAGTTTAAAATAAAATAGAGCACAGCCGACAGGCTGTGCTTTTTTGTTGAAAAATGTCAAATAATCCTTTACTTTTAAATTTGGGTATGATAAAATAAAAAGGAAAAAAGAAAGGGAGGTAAAAAATTTATGTATCCTTATTATGTATCTTTTATTCTTGGCGTTATGGCAGCTATTATTTTAACAATTTTAGCTTATGTTTTTGTAATGCCAAAGAAGAACGACGGCAATTTTTCACACCCTGCGTTGCAGAAGTTTCACGACATTTTTAACTTTAAGAAGCTCTATCTTGAGTCTATCTTAAAGTTTTTCTATGTTCTTGCAACAATTTTCTGTGTTTGTGCAGGATTTTTTATGATCTTCGGCTATACAGAAATCTGGGGATATTATGGAAGTGAAAAATCCAGCACAGCTCTCATTGGCCTTTTGGTTATGGTGTTAGGGCCGATTGCTCTTCGTCTTACATACGAATCTCTTATGATGTTCATTTTGCTCGTTAAGAACACAATGGAAATCAACAACAAGATTCCTGCTTTAAAGAAAGAAGAAAAAGTTGAAGAAATAGTAGTAGAAGAAAAGGTAGAAGTTGAAGCATAACATTTAACTTAAAAGCCGTATCCTTTTGGATACGGCTTTATTTTTGTTAAATTTTGTCAATATAGATAACTAATTTTCCATTGACCACTCTACAAAATTATTTAAATAATCTTTTTGTATGTCTTTTAATTTATTTGGTTTTAATTATTTTCTTTTTGAGAGCCTGTTGGATTAACAATACTGTATCCCACATTTACAAGGTGGTCAGCAACACGTTCAAGGCCTGTTACAACTGATGAATAATAAGGGCTTACATCAATACTGCAGTTGCCCTCGGCAAGTCTTGCAAAGTGGCCTGCGATAAGCTCCTTCTTCATTTTGTCGACGCCTTCTTCAAGCTTTGTCAGGTCGGATAGCTTATCTTTATGCAAAGTTTCAAAGGTATCTATTGAAATTGCAAACATTTTCATAACGCTGTCACGCATATTCATAATGTCTTTAAGTGCATTTTCGGAGAAAGAAATGTTTTTGTTCATCATTTCAAGACCAATTTCGTGGAAATTCTCGGCGTGGTCGCCAATACGCTCAAGGTCGTTTAAAACGTGGAAATATGAACCGATAATCTTTTCATCGCTTCCCTCAATGGCTGCAGAAAGCTTGATTAAGAAGTTGGTTAATGCTCCGTTGGTAAAGTCAATCACCTTTTCGTTTTCATAAATAAGGTCGTTATACTCGGACGAGCCTTTATCCATCGCTGTAAAACAAAGGCGTGTATTTTCTTCAACCAAGGACATCATATAATCAATTTCTTTTTTAACCTGCATAAGAGCAATAGGAGGAGTTGATACAAGTCTGTCGTCAACAAATCTGAGAGACAGAGTTTCCTCCGCATTTTTCTTGTCCCTGATAACTCTGCCGGAGTAATCCACAAGCTGTTTCACAAACGGGATAAGCAAGATAGTGGTTGTTACATTAAATATAACGTGGAAAAGAGAAACTCTCATCTGGAGAGACATTGGGTCGGAGCCAGGGAATACAGAAACCAAAAGATTTACAATCGGCTCTTTGAATAACCAGATGATAGCTGTAAATAACACAGAACCTATAACATTAAAGGTAAAGTGTATAAGAGCAACTCTCTTTGAGTTTGCGTTTGCACCAACAGAAGCTAAAAGCGCTGTTACGCAAGTACCGATGTTTGCGCCAAGAACGATAAATAATGCAAGGTCGAGAGGAAGAACTCCCGCCCCAACCATTGTAATAACAACACCGGTAGCTGCCGAGGAGCTTTGAATAAGTGCTGTAAAAATAGCACCAACCAATATTAAAAGAAGAGGGAAGTTGATTACTTCGAAAATCCCAGTGAACATATTTTCAACCAAAGGATTTCCAAATGCCTGTTCACTGCTCATAATATTAAGACCAACAAAGATTAAACCTAATCCACAGCAAAGACTGCCGGCAATCTTAACTTTCTCTTTCTTGGCAAATCCCATCATAACGCCTGCAAAAGCCAGGATATACATTGCCATATCAAAATAATCGTTTTTAAGAGCAACAAGAACACCTGTAATTGTTGTTCCGATATTTGCACCCATAATAATAGGTGTTGCCTGCATAAGAGTCATAACCCCTGCATTAACAAGACCGATAACCATTACGGATGTTGCAGATGAGCTTTGAATAATTGCCGTAACGCCGGCGCCAATACCAACACCTGAAAAACGGTTATTGCTTATTCGCTCAAGCAAGCGCTTCATTCCAATACCGGCACTTTTTTCAAGAGCATCGCCCATAAAATTCATACCGACAATGAAAACGCCAACGCCAGCAAGAAGCCAAATAAGACTCTGTAATAATTGCATAATGTCTTGTGGTGATAACATAGTCATCCTCCTTTTTTTTCGTATTCTTTAACAATAATTGGATTTATCCATCCAAAGAGGATTATAACATTATTATTTTGAAAAATCAACACTTATTTTGCAAAAAAAGATGATAAAAAAGGACCCTATTGGTGCCCTTTTATGTGCAAAATTTCTCCGGGTTATCTTTTCTATGGAAAGCCGAATGATTTAGACGCTACTTATTTTTAATGAAATATCAACTTTGTTGATATGAAATAATCCTAACGGATTATGAAATATTTTTCTTCGAAAAATGTGAAATAAAATTTGCCTCTTCGTATGCCGCAAGGCATATTTCATACGCGTAACGTATTTCACTTGCCGCAGGTAAATTTCATTGAAAAAAGACTATTCCGAAGAATAGTCTTTTTTCTGGGTGCAGGGGCCGGATTTGAACCGACGACCTCCGGGTTATGAGCCCGACGAGCTACCAAACTGCTCTACCCTGCGATATTTTATGCTACTACTATTATATTCACCTTTATATTTTTTATGATATAAGGTGGTGCCGGAGACCGGAATCGAACCGGTACGGGAAAAAATCCCACAGGATTTTAAGTCCTGGGCGTCTGCCAGTTCCGCCACTCCGGCATATCATAACCTCATAGCCTAATTATAATACCACACCTTAGTTCTTTTGTCAAGACTTTATTTAAAACTTTTAGACTATAAAATGGAATTTACAAGGTCTACTATTTTAAATCGAATTTGTGCAGGAATGGAGGAAGATGAAATTATTCGGTAATCTTCCTTTGACAATGCTTCCTTTAGCGTATCCTTTCCGCTATCTATTGTTAGATTTTCAATATTACACATAGGGGGATACATAACGCACCACCAGTTTTCCCCTCTCCCCTCACCGATTATAATCTTTACGGCATTGTATCTTCCTGAGGGGAGCATAATATCCCCATAAAATTTTGCAGGAAAGGCTTCCTTGCTGATTTTGACTTGAACAGAGTCATAGCAATTGTTTTCCCGAAGTGTTTTTGTCGCGATTTCGGTAATTAAATCTATGTTTTCTTTTGCAATTTTCTTTGCGTCCTCAAGAGAATTTGAAGTTTCAAAAACATACTTTGCACCCTCTAAGACCTTATCTCTTACCATAAGTTTAAGGTTTTGGTCTAAAGCGGAGTTGCTGCTGCCTATAATATGAAGACGAAGAACAGAAGATGCAATATTTTCCTGAGTAGTTTTGGCGTATGTAATAACAAAGAAAGTAAGATAAAGGACGATTAAAACTATGGTTAATCTTAAAAAGTTTATTTTTTTCATATTTACCTCCCAAAGCGGTGTTTTATTTGAGTATTACCGAAAAAAGTTCTCTTTATACCTTGATTTTTTAACTGTTTTGATGTATACTTAAAGTTGAATTTATATGTATCGGAGGGAAAGACTTGGATAAAAAAACCATCTGTATACTATTTGGAGGAGTTTCCTCTGAACACGACGTTTCTATAATGTCTGTTCGGACGGTTATTGAAAATATCGACAGAGAAAAATATAATACTATTGTAATCGGAATAACAAAGACAGGGGAATGGCGCCTTTTCGAAGGGGATCTGCCCTACGAAAACTGGCAGGATTATGCCCCCTACAGAGCAATTATTTCGCCTGACAGAGTTGACGGCGGAATTATAAAGTTCGGCGAAAAAACTGAGGTTATTAAAATCGATGCAGTTTACCCTGTTCTTCACGGTAAAAACGGTGAAGATGGAACACTTCAAGGGCTTTGTGCCCTCTCTGGAATTCCTTGCATCGGCAGTGGAGTTATCGGAAGCTGTGTTTGTATGGATAAGTGCGTTGCAAAGGTGCTTTTTAAAAACGCAGGTATTCCTGTTGTCCCTTGGGTTGAGTTTAAAACAGGGGACGAAATTGATTTTGATGAGATAGAAGAAAAAATCGGTTACCCTTGCTTTATCAAACCGCCAAACGCAGGCTCATCGGTTGGCGTTACAAAGGCATATAACAGAAAAGAGCTTGAGGATGGAATTTCCCTTGCCTTTAAACACGATTATAAGGTTATGATAGAAAAGGCGATTAACCCTAAAGAAGTTGAGTGCAGCGTATGCGGAAATTATTTCCCCAAAGCTGCGAATAACTTAGGTGAGATTAAGCCTGCCAAGGATTTTTATGATTTTGAGGCAAAGTATGAGGATGAAAATTCAGGGCTTATTATTCCTGCAACAGTTGATGATAAAACAAGGGATTTAATTAAGGACTATGCAATAAAGGCTTATAAAGTGGCGGAGTGCCGTGGCTTTTCCCGTGTTGATTTTCTTGTTTCAAAGGACGACGGGAAGATATACTTAAATGAGATTAACACTCTTCCGGGATTTACCCCAATCAGTATGTACCCAAAACTATGGGCAGACTCGGGAGTGAGCGTTAAGGAAATTATAAGCCGTCACATTGAACTTGCAATAGAGCTTGGAGGAGCGTAGATGGAAAATAACGCAATGATAAAAATTGTTACCCTTCAACAGCCTGTTGATGGTAGCCCTGGGGATAGGATTGAACTTGAAACCTTGGGGAAATTTTCAAAAAAGAATGATAAATTCTATATAATGTATGACGAAACGGAGCTTACAGGGTTTAAAAATACAAAAACCATTGTTAAAATTGCAGAGGATAATGTGCTTCTTTCAAGAAGAGGCGAGGCAGAGAGTCGGATGGAATTTATTATGGGAGAAAAAAGGCTTTGTAATTACAACACACCATATGGCACGATTCCTGTGGCAACGGAGCTTTGTGAATTTAAAAATGAACTTTGTGAAAAGGGCGGAAAACTCAAGCTTTCCTATACCATTGATTTTAATAATGAGTGTTTTGCACTAAACACCCTGGATATATTTGTAAGAACGAAAGGATAAAGCTATGAATATTATTGAAAATATAAAAAAGTCAATAGGGAAATCGGTGATTTCGGCACTTAATATGGCTATAGATAAGGGCGAAATTCCAACCCCCGAAGAAAAAATTGATTTTGAAAGCCTTATTAAGCTTGAAATCCCAAAGGATAAAGAACACGGTGACTTTGCATGTAATATTGCAATGCTTCTTGCAAAGCCTTTAAAAACTGCACCGAGAAAAATTGCAGAGGGGATTGTTTCCTGCCTTGAAAAAAGTGAGGATATTGAAAAGGTTGAAATTGCGGGGGCAGGCTTTATCAATTTCTACCTTACCAATAATTATCTTTATTCTGTTTTAGATGCCATTGAGAAAATGGGAACAGACTACGGAAAGATTGATATGGGCAAAGGCAAAAAGGTTATGATTGAGTTTGTAAGTGCAAACCCTACAGGCCCTATGCATATGGGAAATGCCCGTGGCGGTGCCCTTGGTGACTGTATGGCAAGTGTTATGGAATACGCAGGATACGAAGTTACCCGTGAATTCTATATAAACGATGCAGGAAACCAGATTGAGAAGTTTGGAAAGTCCTTAGAGGCAAGATATATTCAACAGCTTAATGGGGAAGACGCAATAGAGTTCCCTGAGGACGGCTACCACGGCGAGGATATTCGCGACCACGCGAAAGAGTTTATTAAGCTTGAGGGAGATAAATACCTTGATGCATCACCTGAAGAAAGAAAAAAGGCTCTTGTTGACTATGCCTTAGAGAAGAATATAAAGTATCTTGAAACCGACCTTGGAAAGTACAGAATTTTCTATGATGTTTGGTTTAGGGAAAGTGAGCTTCATAAAAGCGGAGCGGTTGAGGACGCTATAAAGCGTCTTACAGACAACGGATATACCTATGAAGAGGACGGGGCAATCTGGCTTAACTGCGAGAAAATGGGTCTTGAAAAGAACGAAGTTTTGGTTCGTCAAAACGGCATTCCAACCTACTTTGCAGCAGATATTGCATACCATATCAATAAGCTTGAAACAAGGAATTATGATTTGGCGATTGATGTATGGGGAGCTGACCATCACGGCCATGTTGCAAGAATGAAGGGGGCTATGGCAGCAGTTGGGATTAACCCTGATAAACTTGAGGTTGTCCTAATGCAGCTTGTTCGCCTAACTCGTGATGGAGAAGTTGTTAGAATGTCAAAAAGAACAGGTAAGGCAATAACCCTTTCCGACCTACTTGAAGATGTTTCAATTGATGTT
>JAZROF010000006.1:0-1889 GCA_045648565.1 Clostridia bacterium
AAGTGCCATATTTTCGTCAAAATACTCATTTATTTCTCCCTGATAAAGCCCTAAAAAGCTGAGCATTTCTTTAACATTCTTAATTTCCTCTGAGCTTTGGCCAACCATAAAGGTATTCTTATATTTTGGCTCTTTAAACTGAGAAAGGTCAATCTTTTCGGTTGTGTTTTCTACGAAAATGTCAGGAATTAAGCCTACCCCCTCTATGTTCTTTCCGCTTGGAGTAAGGTAGAACGCCGTTGTATATTTAATAATTCCGCCGTCTAAAAGTCTTGACATTGTCTGGACTGTGCCTTTTCCGTAAGACCTCTCCCCGATTAAAGTTGCAGCTTGATTTTCAGAAAGAGCCGCAGCCAAAACCTCCGATGCACTTGCAGAGAGGTTATTCATAAGAACAACTATGTTGTAGTCGGGATCTTCCCCTTTTGCAACATATTTAACATCGCTTGTTGTCCCTTTTCGGTCTTCAGAGGTTATAACCGCTTTTTTCGGCAGGAATAAGTCTGCAACCGCAATAGCTTCGTTTAAATATCCGCCTGAATTGTTTCTCACATCGATTATAATATTCTTAATCCTTGCTCTTCTGAAATCTCCAAGAGCCGAGCTTACATATCTGGCTGTGTTTGTTGAGAAAGAATAAATCTGGATATATCCGATTTTATTATCAATAATGGTAGACGAAACAGGTTCAGATACAATTTTTTCGCGAATTATATTAAAGGTAAGGTCTCCCGCTCCGCTTCTTCTCACTACAACAGAAACAGTTGTGCCCTCAAGACCTTTAATATAGCTTGTTGCCTTATCTAAATCCATTCCGGATAGAGCAGTTCCATTGGCAGAAATAATTCTGTCCCCTGATTTTAATCCCGCACGCTCAGCCGGGGTATTTGGAAGAACCTGGCTTATTATTAAAGCGTCCCCGATTTGAGTAACCGAAACTCCGATTCCCGTTATGGTATCAGAGAGTGACTCAAGGAGCTTTTCCGCCTCGGCAGGAGTAAAATACGCTCCGTATTTATCAACACTGCTGAGAAGAGATTTCATAACCTCTGTATAAAGCTCGGGATGGGCCTCAACCAGCTTAACAAGAGTCTGAAGATAAGCGTTTCCGTTGCTGTAGTCCCCGTAAACTCCATAGGTGCTGATATTTTTCCCTACTCCCTCAATGAGCTGGGCTTCGGTAAAAAGGCTCCCCTCAGGAAGAGGGTCTGCCATAACGCCCATTACTGATAAGCTCAAGCAAAGGGCAAGTAGTAATGCAATAATTCTTTTCATCTTTTTCACCTCTACATTTGCTCCGGTGCATCAATCTTAAGCATTTTAAGTATGCCCCGAAGAACTGCTGCGACAGATGCACAAAGCTTTAATCTTGCGTCCATAACTTCTTTATCCTCAACCTTTACGCGACAAGCATTATAAAAGGAATGAAAAGCTGTTGCAAGTTCGATTGAATATCTCGTTATTCTTGCAGGCTCTCTTGAAATTGCCGCAAGACGAATTTCTTCTGGTAATTCACAGAGTTTCTTTAAAAGTTCAAGCTCGCTCTCTTCTTTTAAGACAGACGGATTAATTTTCTCAAAAGGCAGAACACTAACTCCATCGTTTGCAAGTGCCTTTATAATACTGCATATTCTCGCGTGAGCGTATTGAACATAATAAACCGGGTTTTCACTGCTTTCTTTAACCGCTAAATCAAGGTCAAAGTCAAGGTGACTTCCTGCCATTCTCATATTGAAGAAAAATCTTGCAACATCAATTGAAACATCTTCAAGTAGGTCGGAAAGGGTTATTGCCTTACCTGTTCTTTTTGACATTCTAACAACTTCTCCATCACGAGTTAGGCGAACAAGCTGCATTAGGACAACCTCAAGTTTATCAGGGTTAATCCC
>JAZROF010000007.1:0-15415 GCA_045648565.1 Clostridia bacterium
ATAAGTAAAAAACGACAAGGTTTATAAACCTTGTCGTTTTTTGGTACACCATCACGGACTCGAACCGTGGACACCCTGATTAAGAGTCAGGTGCTCTACCAGCTGAGCTAATGGTGCATATGCTGGATTTCATCACGCAAATGATATTATACTACCATTAGGGGTTTTTGTCAAGAATAATTTTAAAAAAATTTGCTTTTTTTCAATATTTATTCTTTTTGTTATATTTTGTCAATATTATTTGACTTATTAGACTTGTTTGTGGTATGATATAAGTAACATCAAGTTGGTTTTGAAAGGATGAATGAGATGAATGAACTTGAGATTAAAGGTCAGATGGCGAAAATGGCGTCAGGCTTTCTTATAGCTGCCTCAGAGGAGGATAAAAACCGTGCCCTTTTGGCAATGGCTGAGGCAATTTATGAAAATTCTGATTACATAATAAAAGTTAACGCTGAGGATATTGCTTTGGCTCGGCAAAATGGACTTTCTGAAGGATTTATAGAAAGGCTTACCTTAACACCGTCAAGAGTTGCATCAATTTCAAAAGGGATGAGGCAAGTGGCAGAGCTTCCTGACCCGATTGGTACCTTTGTTTCAAGGGATAAACGTCCGAACGGGCTTGAAATTGAAAAGGTTCGTGTCCCTCTTGGTGTTATTGGTATGATATATGAATCGCGTCCCAATGTAACTGCTGATGCATCGGCACTTTGCTTAAAGTCGGGGAATGCCTGCATTTTAAGAGGCGGTAAAGAGGCTCTTGGGACAAACCTTGCATTGGTTAATGTTATGCAGGATGCTTTAATCAAAGAGGGCTTTCCTAAAGGTTGTATAAATTTAGTTGAGGATACTTCAAGAGAAACGGCGATGGCTTTAATGCGACTCAATAAATATCTTGATGTTATTATCCCAAGAGGGGGAGCAGGGCTTATTCGCAGTGTTATGGAAAATGCAACAGTCCCTGCCATTGAAACGGGAACGGGAAACTGCCACGTTTATGTTGATAAATATGCAGACCTTAATATGGCGAGGGATATTGTTATAAACGCAAAAACCTCACGCCCATCGGTATGCAATGCTGAGGAAAAGCTCATTGTTCATAAGGATATTGCGGAGCGGTTTCTTCCTGCAATGATTTCATCTCTTCGTGAAGAGGGTGTTGAAATTGTGGGAGACGAAAGGGTTTGCAAGATTGACTCTTTAGCCATTCCCGCAACGGAAGAGGATTGGGGCGAGGAATACCTTTCTTTAAAAATCGGCATTAAGGTGGTTGACAGTTTAGAGGAGGCAATTGCACACATAAATAGATATGGAACGCTCCACTCTGAGGCTATTGTAACGGAGAATATAGCATCATCTCAAAAATTTTTAAAAGAGGTTGATGCGGCGGCGGTTTATGTTAATGCGTCAACAAGGTTTACAGACGGTTTTGAATTTGGTTTCGGAGCGGAAATCGGCATAAGCACCCAGAAAATTCACGCCCGTGGCCCAATGGGATTAACAGAGCTTACAACCACAAAGTACTTAATCAAGGGTAGCGGACAGATAAGACAATAAGGAGAAGATATTTATGAATATACTTGTAGGGCAGTCAGGCGGACCGACTGCAGTTATAAACTCCTCTTTGGCAGGGGTTATAAAGGCGGGCTTTGACTCAAAAAAATTCGATAAGGTTTACGGAATGGTAGGCGGAATTGAAGGAGTTTTAGAGGACGATATTATAGAAATTAAAAATGCAGACGATAATTTTATAAAACTCTTAAAGCAAACCCCCTCATCATACCTTGGCTCTTGCAGAAAGAAGCTTGGGGATGATGAAGAAACCTATGAAAAAATCTTTGACATTTTCAAAAAATATAGCATCGGCGCATTTTTCTATATTGGCGGAAACGACTCAATGGATACCGTTGATAAGCTCAGCCGATATGCTGAAAAAATCGGCTCTGAGGTGAGAATTTGCGGAGTTCCCAAAACCATAGATAATGACCTTGCAATAACAGACCATACCCCGGGCTATGGCTCTGCGGCAAAGTTTGTTGCAAACACAGTCCGTCAACTTGCGCTGGATACGGCGGTTTATAAAATGAAGTCCGTTATCGTTCTTGAAATTATGGGAAGAAACGCAGGGTGGCTTACAGCGGCGGCGGCACTGGGTAACGACGAGAATGTTCTGGCAACGGATATAATCTGCCTTCCCGAGAGAGTTTTCGAGCCTGAAAAATTCTTGGAAAAGGTTTCAAAGAATGCAGAAAAAGGTATTGCACCCATTATTGCAATTTCCGAGGGCATTAAAGGCAGTGACGGAAAATATATCGGCGAAAGCCTTTCTTTAAAACAGGCGAATGACGGATTTTCCCACGCGGCTCTTGGCGGTGTTGGACGAATTGTTGAAAATTTAATCTCCGAAAAGCTTAAGATAAAGACAAGAACAATAGAGCTTTCAACCCTCCAGAGATGTTTCTCTCAAGGAGCGTCAAAGTGCGACAGAGAGGAAGCATTCCTTGCAGGGGCAAAGAGTGTTGAGTATGCAGAATCGGGCGAGACAGGGTTTATGCCTTGCTTTAAAAGAATTTCCGATGAGCCATATAAAATGGAAATTGTTCCATATCCCGTATCAAAGATTGCAAATCTTGAAAAAATTGTCCCTGATAGTATGATAGGGGAAGACAATATGAGCATTACGGAAGAATTTATAAAATACGGCAGACCTTTAATTGAGGGCGAGCCGGAGCTGATTTACGAAAAGGGAATATTAAAATTTGTAAAAAGATAAAAGAATAAAAGGCTGAACGATTTTTCGTTCAGCCTTTTTTGTGGTGATTAGTCCTTTAAAATTTTATTTTTTCAAAAACCTTTATAAGTATCGTGCCAAGAATGAGCCCTGCAATACCCTGAATTATGTTAGCAGGCATATTCACTATTGACGGGATAAACCCGTATAAAAACCCCTCAAAAATGTAATAACCGAAAATCATTATTATTTCAGCCGCGATGCCGCTGATAATTCTTGACGGCAGATTGCCGATTTTATTTCGAAGGAGTTTGAAACCGTAGCATGCAATGAGAGCCATAAGCCCTTTAATAATAAAAGTTGCAACCGCGTATGCAACATATCCCGAAAAGAGGTCCGCAAGAGCTGAGCCTAAACCCGCTGCAAGAAATCCGTAAAACGGAGATAGGAGCCAGCCGGAAAGAAGCACAACACCGTCCCCTAAATTCAGATACCCTTTAAGAGGCGAAGGTATTTTGATAATCATCGTTGCAACGCAGCAGAGAGCCGTAAGCAAGGCTGCCATAACTAATTTTTGAGTTTTCGTTTTCATTTTTTAAAACCCCTTTACAAATTATCAGGTTTATTATATAATAAACCTGATTATATCACAATTACCAAATAAGGAGTTTTTAATATAACCAGATGAAGTATTCAATAGATATAAGTTCAAAGCAAAGTGCATATATGCAGTTATATGAACAGCTCAGGACTGACATAATAAATTCAGTTTATAAATATGGGGATAAGCTTCCCTCAAAGCGTATCCTTGCCGACGAAACATTGACAAGCGTTATAACGGTAGAACACGCATACAGTATATTATGTGATGAGGGATACATTGAATCAAAGGAGCGGAGCGGATATTATGTTGCCTATCGGAAAAGCGATTTCGCTCCTATTGCGGAACAGGAACAGCATGAGATAACTACCAAGCATAATCATTATCACGAAAGCCACGAATTTCCCTTTTCGGCGTTTGCTAAAACAATGCGGAATGTAATTTCAAAGTATGGGGAGCAAATTCTTATAAAATCCCCCAACTCGGGGTGCTATGAGCTTCGAAAAGCAATCTCGGATTATCTTGCAAGAGGCAAAGGAATAAGAGTAAGCACGGACCAGATTATAATCGGTTCAGGAGCAGAATATTTATACGGGCTTATAGTTCAATTCTTAGGGAGGGAGAAAATTTATGCAATAGAAAAACCCTCTTATGATAAGATTTTATCCGTATATAAAGCAAATGGGGCAAAATGTGAACAATTAAAATTAGGGAAGGACGGAATACTTACTTCCCAGCTTAATACAACAGGGGCAACCGTTCTTCATATAACTCCTTTCAGGAGCTTTCCCAGCGGAGTTACAGCCAACGCGTCAAAACGAAATGAATACATTAAATGGGCGGTAGACAGAAAAGGAGTTATAATTGAAGATGATTTTAATTCGGAATTCACGGTTTCAACCAAAAACGAGGATACAGTTTTTTCACTTGAACCAATGCGGAGCGTAATATATGTAAATACATTCACAAAAACAGTTGCCCCCTCTATGCGAATCGGATATATGGTTTTGCCGTCTGAGCTTGTAGATTCCTTTTCGGAAAAGATGGGGTTTTATTCCTGCACAGTGCCGATATTCGAGCAATATGTTCTTGCAGAGTTTATAGGAAGCGGTGATTTTGAAAGACATATAAACCGAACAAGAAGAAAGCTCCGTCAGGCATTAAAAGGTAAATAAGTGTTTAATTGTTTCCTTGCGAAAAAAGAAACGGCATAGATTTCTATGCCGTTTCTTATATTTCTCGTATCTTTTTGCGAAGCCTTAAGGTGTTGTGGGGGGATACGGAAAGCTCGGTTATTCCCGATTTGATAAAGAAATCGGTAAGGGAGGTATCCGATGCCATTTCACCGCAGACTCCAACCCAAATTCCTGCTTTTCGTCCGTTAAAGGCGGTCATTGCGATGAGCTTTAAAATGGCACTTTGATTTTCAGAGCATAAATCGCTGACGGCACTGTTTTGCCTGTCAACGGCAAGGGTGTATTGAGTTAAATCATTTGTACCTATACTGAAAAAGTCTACCTCGTTAGCTAAAGTATCGCTTAGGAGGGCGGAGGCAGGGGTTTCAATCATTATGCCGATTTCAATATCTTTATTATAGGAAATTCCCTCACTGTCAAGCTCTGCCATGGCAGAGTATAATAGCTTTTTAGCCGAAATTATTTCACTGCGATTTATAATCATTGGGAACATTATGGAGATGTTTCCATAGGCAGAGGCACGAAGAATTGCCCTAAGCTGAGCTTTAAAAATATCCTGATGGAAAAGGCAGAAGCGGATTGCACGAAGCCCCATTGCGGGGTTTTCCTCATCCTCAAGGGGAAGGTAGGGGGCTTTTTTATCTGCACCAATGTCTAAGGTGCGGATAATGACCTTTTTGCCGTTCATCCTTTCCCCTGCTTTTTTATAAATCGTGAACTGCTCCTCTTCACTCGGAGCGGTTTTTCTGCCAAGAAAGATAAACTCGCTCCGAAAAAGTCCAATGCCCTCGCTGTCGTTTTCCAAAACACTGTCAATATCAGAAAGGTCGCCGATATTTGAGAAAAGATTGATTTTCGTTCCGTCTGTGGTAACGGTTGGCTGACCTATGAGAGCTTTAAATAAATCGGAGTTTTCCCGCTCCTTTTTTATTTGATTTTGTGCTTTTTGGAGCATTTCCCGACTTGGATTTATTATAACACGCCCTGAAAGACCGTCAACGATTGCCTCTTGAGAGTCAAATTCTTTTAAAAGTCCATCGCCGAGTGAACATACGGCAGGGATATTCATTCCTCTTGCCAAAATGGCTGTGTGGGAATTTTTTGAGCCGTATTTGGTGATAAAGGCACTGACTTTTGATTTATCAAGACGGATTGTCTGGCTTGGAGAGAGATCATCGGCGGCGATTATCCCCGATAAAGAGCCAAGGTCTGCTTCCTTTTTACCGCTCAATATTAAAATAAGCCTGTCAGATACATCCCGGACATCCTTTGCCCGCTCTTTCATATATGTATCCTCCATCAAGGAAAACATATTTGCAAACTTTTCTTTTGTGACGGAGATGGCGTATTCAGCACAAACCCGCTCAGTTATAATTATATTTTTCGCAAAAGAGCGGTAATCGCTGTCCTCAAGCATCATTTTGTGGATATTGAAAATTTCTGCCTCTGCCTGTCCCACTTCTTTTATGGCATCACGATAAAGGCTGTCAAGTCGGTCAATGGTTTTATCAAATCCTTCTTCAAGCCTTAAAATTTCTGCCTTTGTATCACTTATTAGTTCTTTTTCAACCTTTTGTGAGAAAGAATCGATAAAACAAATTTTGCCGATTGCCCATCCCTTTGAAACGCCTTTTCCGAAAAGCTCTGTCAATTTTATCCCACCTTTGTTATTCTTAAATTTATGATGCCAAAGTTTATAAAAATTATTCAACTGTTGCGAAAACTTTAAAAAGGTGGTATACTTATAATATGAAAAGGTTAAAGAACAGCAAAAAAATAATTTTAATATTAATAATTGCAATTTTAATTGCTCTTTGGTGCGTTTCTTGTGCAAACAGTGCGTATTATTCTCCAACCCATAAAAAGCAGGATATAACTGCAGTTCTTGATAAGGAGAATAAAACTGATGCGGACTATGAATTTCTATTTTCGCAAACGGGACTCGGGGAAAGCAGTATAAATACTTTGCTTGAAAATGGCAAAAAAGAGGAAATCTATGATTTTCAGGAGCAGTATTTTGCCCCTTGTGAGTATGAATCGGAATTTTTATTTGCACCAATTGTTGCCCTTGAAGTGAAACAGGGAGAGGCGGTTAAGATTGCACCCCTTGAAAGAGGGGATGTGCTCGTTTCACTAACTACACATTCCCTGGGCTTTCGGCACGGTCACGCAGGGCTTGTTTTAAATGGCGAAACGGGAAAAACTTTAGAGCATATGGTCTTAGGGGAGCTTTCGGATTATTCAAGGGCGAGCACCTGGGGAATATACCCAACTCTTGCGGTGCTTAGATATAAGGATAAGGAAATTGCACAAAGAGCAGCAGACTACGCTGAAGAAAATCTCGTTGGGATAAAATATAATCCACTTGCCGGGCTTATTAAAAAAGATAAGTTAGACGAAGAGGAAATTTCTTCCTCCCATTGTTCCCACCTTGTTTGGCAGGCGTTTAAAGCAGTCGGAGCGGATATTGACGAAAACGGAGGAAGGATTGTGCTCCCTAAAGATTTTTTAAAGTGTGAGGATTTCGAAATTGTCCAGATTTATGGAATAGAGAATGTTTTTTGAAAAATTTTTAAAAAACCCTTGAAAAAATTTGAAATATGTGGTAGTATATAGCATATGTGATTACAGATAAAATGTTTTAAGAATATTTGGAGGTTATGATGGAAATAGCATTGATTATTGCACATTTAGTATTTTCTTTTATTTTAATTGTTGTTGTATTGCTTCAACAAGGTAAGCAGTCAGGCCTTTCCGGGGCAGTTGCAGGTGGCGCTGAAACATTTTTTGGCAAGAATAAGGGCAGAACAGTTGACGCTATCTTAAAGAAAGCGACAGGCGTTGTGGCTGTTTTGTTTATCGTTACATCTATTTCTCTTGCTTATGTTGCAACAAGACCAGAAGAGGCTCCTGTTGAGGAAACACAGGTAACAGAAACAGCTGAGGATGTGGCTGCTGAAGCTGAAACAGAAAAAGCTGAATAATTTTGGGTAAACATAACGCTGTTTCTTATATAGGAAACAGCGTTTTTTGTTAGGATGGGTGATTTTATGGCGATTACTTGTATTGTAACGGGGGCGTCTCGCGGAATTGGACGCGGAGCTGCCCTTTGCCTTGGAAAGATGGGGGCAAATGTTATCATAAACTATAATAAAAATCGTGAAAAAGCAGAGGAAACTAAAAAAGAAGTTATTGCTCTTGGTGGACGTGCAGAGATTTTTGAGGCTGACGTTTCGGACTTTTTATCCTGTGAAAAAATGGTTGAGTTTGCTCTTGAAAAATTCAATAGAGTTGATGCTCTTGTCAATAATGCGGGGATTTCACCCAAAGCCACTCCCTTTGATATGACTGACAAAGAGGAGTGGGATAGGGTTTTTTCTGTAAATGTTTTTGGAGCATTTAATATGACAAAGGCAGTTCTTCCTCATATGATTTCAAATAAATCGGGGAGCATTGTAAACATTTCCTCAGTTTGGGGGATTACAGGCGGCTCTTGTGAGGCAGTTTATTCTGCGTCAAAATCCGCACTAATCGGATTTACAAAGGCGATGGCAAAGGAACTTGCCCCATCGGGAATAAGGGTTAATGCCCTGGCTCCCGGTATGATTGACACGGATATGAATTCCCATTTTGGAGAAAATGATATAGAGGGAATAAGAAAAGAAATACCTCTTGGAAAAATCGGGACTATTTCTGATATGGGCAAGATAATCGCCTTTTTGTGTAGCAGTAAAAGCAGTTATATAACAGGCGAAGTAATTAAAGCTGACGGCGGTTGGTTCTAAGTTTTCCCCAGCGGTTTTTAAGGAGTGAAAGATTTGGCAGTTTTAGAAGGTCTTAAACCTGAAAAGGTATTTGAATATTTTGAAAAGATTTGCGCAATCCCTCACGGCTCGGGAAATACCAAAGAAATAAGCAAAATGCTTTGCAATTTTGCAAAGGAAAGAGGACTTTGGTATTATCAGGACGAGCTTAATAATGTTATAATTAAAAAAGAGGGAACTTTCGGCAGAGAAAATCTTGAGCCTGTAATACTCCAGGGACATATGGATATGGTTTGCGAAAAGGCTCCCGATTGCACACTCAATATGGAGAAAGAGGGGCTTACGCTCAAGACTGATGGGGAAGCGGTTTTCGCAGAGGGCACAACCCTCGGCGGAGATGACGGAATTGCAGTTGCGATGATAATGGCAATTTTAGATAGCGATGATATTTCCCATCCGCCAATTGAGGCAGTTATAACCGTTGATGAGGAAATTGGCTTAATTGGTGCGAACAAAATGGATGTTTCTTTCCTTAAAGGAAAGCGGATGATAAACATTGACTCCGAGGAAGAGGGGATTTTCACCGTAAGCTGTGCCGGCGGGATAAGAGGGAAATGCACGTTCCTAATTAAAAGAGAAAAAAGGGAAGAGAAAACCTATGTAATTGAAGTTGGCGGTCTTATGGGCGGTCACTCGGGAGTTGAGATAGACAAAGGCAGAGCCAACTCCAATATTCTTTTAGGGCGGGTTTTAAAAACTCTTATAGAAAAAACTGATTTTAAATTGGCGTCTTTAGAGGGCGGGCTTAAGGATAATGCAATTCCAAGAGTATCCCGGGCAAAGGTTACTCTTTGTGATGAAAAAATCATCTCTCAGACTTGTCAGGAGATGACAAAGATATTTAAAAATGAATATACATTAACAGACGGAGAGGTTTTTGTTAAATTTTCTGAGAGCGAAAATGAAGTGCCGATGGACAGTGAAAGCACAAGAAGGATTATAAACGCCCTTTGCATTCTTCCTAACGGAATTATGGAAATGAGCCACGCTATTGAGGGCCTTGTTCAGACCTCTTTAAACCTTGGAATTTTAACAACCGAGGAAGACAGAGTCATCGCCGATTTTGGAGTAAGGAGCAGCATTGACTCTCAAAAGGAGATGCTTTGTCAAAAACTTTTGGCAGTTACGGAGAGCCTCGGCGGAGAAACAGAGTTTGACGGGAATTATCCCGGGTGGGAATATCGCCAGAATTCACCTCTTCGTGATTTAATGGTGGAGGTCTATCGTGACCAATATAAAGCTGAGCCAAAGATTGAGGCAATTCACGCAGGACTTGAATGCGGAGTTTTCGCAGGAAAGATAGAGGACTTTGACGCGGTTTCCATCGGCCCTGACATAAAAGACATCCATACATTTTCCGAAAGGCTTTATATAAAGTCAACGGAGCGGGTATATAATATGATTTTGGAAGTTTTAAAAAGAATGGAATAATTAAAGCAGGGATTTCTCCCTGCTTTTTTTAATTAAAATATGATGCTGTATCCGCTTTTTGGGTTTCAATTTCGGGGAAATTGTCCTTAAAATATTCCTCTAAAAAGTCGCAGATTATGTTTTCTGTTTCAAAATGCCCTGCGTCAATAATATTAAGCCCGATTTCCGTGGCGGTTTGAGCGTCGTGATGAGAGATGTCGGCAGTTAGGTAGACATCAGCTCCCGAGCGATAGGCACATCCCATTAAATCTCCGCCACTTCCTGAGCAAAGGGCAACAGTTTTAATTTCATCATCAGGGTTTCCGACAGTTTTAAGATTTCTTGACCCTAAGGTTGCACGAGTGAAATCTGCAAAGTCCTCAAGGCTCATAGGTGGCTCTAAAACCCCCACTCTCCCAATATTTTCAAGAGGATTTCCGAAAGCATCCTTGCATTCTTCCTCGGTGTAGGCTCTAACGTTTTCAAGCCCTAAAAATTCTGCCAGAAGGTCATTCATTCCTCCTTCGGCTTTATCAAAGTTGGTGTGCATACTGTAAACCGCTATGTTACTTTTAACAAGAGAAATAATAAGCCTTCCCACAGGGTCATTTTCCGTAATTTTAGAAAGTGGTTTAAAAATAAGCGGGTGATGAGTGATTATAAGGTTTGCACCAAACTCCTGAGCTTGTTTTAGAGTTTCGGAGTTGATTTCAAGGCAGAAAAATACCTTACCTGCATATTTTTCCGCATCCCCCAGCAAAAAACCGGGATTGTCCCACTTTTCCGCAAGGGAAAGGGGTGCGATTTTCTCCATTTCACAAATAATATCACAGATTTTCATTTTCAATCATCTCCTTTAAGGATAAAAGCTCATTTAGCCGTTCTTTATTTTTTAAGGTTTCAGAGCGGGAAAGCCCCGTTATCTGTTTATCAATTTTTAAAAGTCGTGAAGCCCGATACGCCTCATAATTTTCGTTCTTTATAACTGCCTTGCCCATATAAAGCTCCGCAGGGGAGTAAGGCATATCTTCGCCGACAGAAACTTTTATAATAGTATAAAGCTTTTCCTCCTCACGGACTATATGCTCCTCTTTTATGGTATAGCCGTTTTGGATTAAATATTCCCTAAGCTCACTTATTGCAGTCATCGGCTGTAGGATAAGCTCTTTACAAGATTTTGCAACTTCTTTTGATTCTTCCAAAATCTGTGCAATTAAAAGACCGCCCATTCCTGCAACAATAATTGCGTCAGTTTCGTTTTCTTTAACGGTTTTAAGTCCGCTCCCAAGGCGAATATCAATCATATTTTCCGCACCATATTCTGTGGCAGTTGCCTTTGCTCTTAAAACGGGTCCTTTATTTATATCCGATGCAATTGCCTTTTGGCACTTGCCCGATAAACACAGGCAAACGGGAATATATGCGTGGTCAGTTCCAATATCAGAAACAGTTTCACAAGGGGTTAAAATATCATAAATTTTTTGAAGTCTTGGTGTGAGTTTGGGTAATTTCATTTTTTCTTCCTTATATATATTATATATATTATTAACTTTATTTTAAACTTAAGATAGCCTACTTGTCAAGAGAAAAAAGGAAATTGACAAGTAGTGTGGAATTTTATCAAAAAGAGCAGTTTGAGGCTTATGGGGTTCATTTCCCATCGGCTTAAAGGAGGCGCAGGTATGGATTGTCCAAGACTTGTCAGTGAGAGAATAGAAGAAGAAACTTTAAGTCCTTATGCGACTTTAAGCAAAAATACAAAGGGGCGTCGTGAAGCTATGCCCCCTTGCAATTTAAGAACTGAATTTCAGCGAGACAGAGACAGGATTATCCATTCCAAGTCCTTCCGTCGTCTTAAACATAAAACTCAGGTTTTCTTAGCCCCTGAGGGGGACCACTACAGAACACGCCTTACCCATACCTTAGAGGTGGCACAGATTGCAAGAACGGCAGCAAGGGCACTTCGGCTTAACGAGGATTTAACAGAGGCGATTGCCCTAGGGCACGATTTAGGGCATACCCCCTTTGGCCACGCAGGAGAAAGAGCACTTGATAAGCTTTGCAAAAATGGTTTTCGTCACAATGAGCAAAGCCTTAGAGTTGTAGATATTGTTGAAGAGCTTAATCTTACCGAGGAGGTTCGGGATGGTATCCTCTGCCATACAGGAGAGAAAAAACCTGATACTCCCGAGGGGAAGATTGTCTGCCTTGCGGATAAAATTGCTTACATAAATCACGATATTGATGATGCCATAAGGGCAGGGATACTTGATTATGATAAAGTTCCAAAGGAATATAGAAATATTCTTGGGAATAATCAGTCCGAGAGAATAAATACTATGATTACCAGCCTTGTCGAAAACAGCGTTGATGGCGAAATTAAAATGGATTGTAAAACATATGATGCTATGATGGGGCTTCGGAAGTTTATGTTTGACAATGTATATTTTAATGAAACAGCTCTTGAAAATGAGAAAAAGGCGTGGATGATTATAAAAAACCTTTGTGAAAAATATTCCTCTGAAGGACAAAGCGAACAGGAAATTGTTGATTATATAGCAGGAATGACAGACAGATATGCAATCTCTGCCTTCCGAAAATATTTTGTGCCGAAATCTTGGAATATTTAAAAAGGAAAAAGACGAATTTGGTCGAAAACTATAAATAAGTAATAAAAAGGGGGGCGTTTTATGGCGATGTCAGTTGAGTTTCAGAGCTTTATCGATGAGCTTATCGACAAAAACGATATTGTTGAAGTTGTTTCAATGTATGCCAAACTAAAACGCTCGGGAAGAACTTACCGCGGGCTTTGCCCCATTCATAACGACAGAAAGAACCCTTCCTTATCCGTTGACCCTCAAAACAGACTTTTTAAATGCTTCGGCTGTGGCGCAGGGGGAACGGTTATCCAGTTTATTATGGCAAAAGAAAATCTTGACTTTATGGAGGCGGTAAAGCTCCTTGCTGATCGTTCTGGAATGACGATGCCTGAAAGGCAGACTCCAAGAGAGTCCCGTGAGGCAGCAATTAGGCGGGATAAAAAATCAAGAATGCTCGAAATGCATAAAGAGGCGGCAAGATATTTTTACAGTTGTCTTTTAGATAAGGAAAACGCTTTTGCGGTGGAATATCTAAGAAAGCGAAATTTATCCGCCGAAACTATTAAAAAATTCGGCATAGGCTACGCTCCTCAAAAGAGCGGACTTGGGGACTATCTTCGGTCTAAAGGCTTCTCCTATTCCGAGGCAGAAGAAGCCGCTCTTATATATAAAGGAAAGAATGGGTATTTTGATAAGTTCAGAGGGAGAATAATGTTCCCGATTTTCGATATAAGGGGAAATGTTATTGCCTTTGGCGGGAGAACAATCTTTGACGATAAAGCAAAGTATATAAACTCCAACGGCTCAATAATATATAATAAAAGTCAAACTCTTTTCGCATTTAATCGGGCAAAGGATACAAAAAGAGACGAGTTTTTGCTTATGGAAGGAAATGTTGATGTTATATCTCTCCATCAGGCAGGCTTTGATAACGCCACAGCATCACTCGGAACGGCTTTTACTCCCGAACAGGCAAGGCTTATAAAACGGTATAAAGACAGAGTTATCCTTTGTTATGACTCGGACGAGGCAGGAGTTAAAGCGGTCAGTGCCGCAGGGAAAATCCTTATGGACGAGGGAGTTTCCGTTAAGGTTTTAACCGTAACGGGGGCAAAGGACCCTGACGAGTATATAAATAAATATGGCCCTGAAATGTTCCAGGGGCTTATTGACAAAGCTGAAAACTTTATCGAGTATAAAATAAGAAAAACTGCGGAAAAATATAATTTTGACGATATAGAACAAAAAATAGCTTTCATTGGTGAAGCATCGCAGATATTTGCGGAAATCAAGGACCCGATGAAAATGGAGATTTATGTTAACGACATAGCTAAGAAAGTGGACATAAGTCCTCAAAAGTTTATGACGCAGATTGAAAGCCTTAGAAAAACTGACAGGGGCAAAGAAGAGAGAATGGCACTTCGGGAAGAGATTAAGAGTATCGAAGTCCGCAGAGGCGGAAGAGAGAGAACTCCTCAAGAGAGAAGGCTCTATGATGCAGAAAAGCTGTTTTTAAATCTTATCTGCGACAAAAAGGTTTATGAAAAAGTAAAGGATGAAATTTCCCCTGAAGATTTCACGGAAGACTTACATAAAAAGATGTGCGAAAAGCTTTATGCTCTCCACAGTGAGGGGGTTAAGTTTGAGGCAACACGTTTTATATCCGAGTTCAGCGACGAGGAGATTGGGGATGTTTCAGAAATCTTAACGGATGACAGAAATGTTGAAAACAGAGAGGAAGCAATAATTTTGCCTCTTGAGATAATTAAACAAAATATGCAAAACAGAAAATTTGAAAATATTGATGAGAATGATGACGAGAAGCTTATGGAATATTTCCGTCAGCTTAAGTCAAAGAAACAGTAGGAGGAAATAAGAGTTATGGCAGAAGAAAAAGGAACGGCAAAAAGCGCAAAAAAGCAAATTCTTCAGGAGCTTTTGGAGCTTGGAAAGAAGAACGGTGTGCTTACCTATGATGAAATTGCTGTTAAAACTGAGGAGCTTGAGCTTGATGGAGAGCAAATGGACCTTATTTACGAATACCTTGAGAAAAAGGGTATCGAAATAACGGGAAACTTTGAAGAGGAAATCAAGGATATTGAAGATGACCTTGAAATTACAGCTGAGGAGCTTGAGGATTTAACTGTTCCTGACAGTGTTAGCATTGATGACCCTGTGAGAATGTATCTTAAGGAAATCGGTAAGGTTGACCTCCTTTCAAGTTCGGAAGAAGCAGAACTTGCCCAAAAAATGTCAGAGGGCGATGCTGATGCGAAAAAGCGTCTCGCAGAAGCCAATCTCCGTCTTGTTGTAAGTATTGCAAAAAGATATGTGGGCAGAGGTATGCTCTTCCTTGATTTAATTCAGGAGGGTAACCTTGGTCTTATTAAGGCGGTTGAAAAGTTTGACTACACAAAGGGGTATAAATTCAGTACTTATGCAACTTGGTGGATAAGACAGGCTATCACCCGAGCAATCGCTGACCAGGCAAGAACTATCCGTATCCCTGTTCATATGGTTGAAACTATCAATAAGCTTATAAGAGTAACTCGCCAGCTCGTTCAGGAATTAGGACGCGACCCATCCCCTGAGGAAATTGCAAAGGAACTCAATATGCCTCTTGATAAGGTGTCTGAGATTATGAAAATTGCTCAGGAGCCTGTTTCCCTTGAAACCCCAATCGGTGAGGAAGAGGACAGCCATTTAGGTGACTTTATTCAAGACGATGACGCTCCTGCTCCATCTGAAGCTGCAACCTTTACTCTTCTTAAAGAACAGCTCTCAGAGGTTATCAACACACTAACTGCAAGAGAGGAAAAGGTTTTAAGACTTCGCTTTGGTCTTGATGACGGCAGAGCGAGAACTCTTGAAGAGGTTGGTAAAGAATTCAACGTAACAAGAGAGAGAATAAGACAGATTGAGGCAAAGGCGCTAAGAAAGCTTCGTCATCCAAGCAGAAGCAAAAAGCTTAAGGACTATCTTGAATAATTTGAAAGGAATATAATAATGAAGAAAATAATTGCAATTTTAATGCTTTTGGTGTTAGTGGTTTC
>JAZROF010000008.1:0-25667 GCA_045648565.1 Clostridia bacterium
TCGTATTACAGACGATTTATTTCCTCTTGTTTTATTAATCGTACATCCTTTGACATAAGCAACTTTGCAATCTGTTCTTTATCTCTTTCTTCCGCCGATAACCTTAAAACAAGCAGTGCTTTATTTTCAATGATATAGTTAAGCGAGTACATATATTCAATAGAAATATTATTTTCTTCAATTATGGCAAGAACACTGTCAAGCCCTGCGGGCTTATTTGGAACTGCCACACAGATTACATGATTTGTTTTTGCTATAAATCCATCTTCACGCAGAATATTGATTGCAGTTTCAACGTCCTCTTCTCTTAAAACGATACGCACAAGTCCGAAATGTGTGGTATCGGCAATAGATAATGCAAGTAAATCAATATTATGTTCTGCCAGTGTTTTGGTTAAAGAACGGAGCGTCCCTTTGTTATTTTCAAGATAAACTGATATTTGTGTTATAAACATAATTTTCCTCCTTATTTTGTAAGTCCTCTATTATCTATAATTCTTTTTGCCTTACCTTCAGAACGCGGAATTGATTTTGGCGGCACAAGCTTTACAATTGCTGCAACACCCACAACTGATTTAATTTGCTCTGTAATTTTAACTTGAATTTTCTCAATATCAGAAACTGTATCTGAGAACATTTCCTCGGTAAGCTCTACCTGAACTTCGAGTCTGTCGGTTGAGTTTACTCTGTCAACAACAAGCATATAGTGTGGTGAAACGCCTGGAATTTTTAACAGAACCTCTTCAATTTGGCTTGGGAATACATTTACTCCACGAATAATAAGCATATCATCAGTTCTGCCAGTAATTCTGCTCATTCTTACGTGAGTTCTGCCACACTCACAAGGCTCTGCGGTGAGTGTGCAAATATCATGAGTGCGATAACGGATCATTGGCATACCTGTTTTTGTAATTGTTGTTAATACGAGTTCACCGCTCTCTCCATAGGGAACGGGTTTGTCTGTTGCCGGATCCACAATTTCCGCAATAACGTGATCCTCGTTAATATGCATACCATTTTTGCTGCTGCACTCAAATGCAACTCCGGGGCCTGCTATTTCTGTAAGTCCGTATATGTTATATGCATTAATATCAAACAGACTTTCAAGCTTATCTCTCATTTCCTCTGTCCAAGGCTCTGCCCCAAAGCAACCGGACTTTAACTTAAATTCCTTTGTATTATACCCCATCTCTTTTAATGATTCACCTAAGAATATAGCATACGAAGGTGTGCAGCAAAGCATTGTCGCACCTAAATCGTGCATCATCATAAGCTGTCTTTGTGTGTTACCGCTTGACATTGGTATAACCATTGCCCCAACGGCTGATGCTCCCTGATGAGCACCAAGTCCGCCTGTGAACAAACCATAACCATACGTAACCTGGATTTTATCCTCTTTCCCTGCCCCTGCAGCAGTTAAAGAACGAGCAACCATTTCAGTCCAAACATCAACATCGTTTTGTGTGTAGCCTGAAACAATTGGTTTTCCTGTTGTCCCCGACGAGCCCTGAATTCTTACAATTTCATCGTGCGGTACAGCAAGTAGTCCATAAGGAAACTCATCTCGAAGGTCCGTCTTGTTGGTAAATGGAAGAAGATGCAAATCTTCTATGCCCTTTATATCTTCGGGCTTAACGCCCGATTCATCCATACGCTTACGATACAGTGGTACATTCTCATACACGTGTGCAACTGTAGCTTTTAAACGCTCATCTTGTATTTTTTTCAATCTTTCTCTATCCATACATTCTATTTCTGGATTATATATTTTATTTTCAGATACTTTCATTGTAACCAATCCTCTCTATTTATTATTATGAAATGCTATTGCGGTATATCCTGCAATCTTTTTCCCTAAATCATCTGTAATTTCAACTGTGTAATGCCCCAGAGTTCGGCCTTCTTTGTCTGTATAGCAGGTTGCAATAAGCTTTGTTCCACGGGTTGCTGAATAATATCTAATGTTACACTCTATTGCAACTGATGGAATCCCTGAATAGTTTGATGCAACTGCAAATGCAAAATCTGCAAGAGTAAAGATTGCACCTCCCATAACTCCGCCGTGTGCGTTCAACAAGTCCTCACATATTGGCATTTCGCAAACTACCCTGTCAGCACTTGCTTCAATAATCTTACAGCCCGCATTTGTCGCAAATCGGTCATTTCTATACTCTTCTTGCACTCTTTTTAATGTTTCTGAGTTGTCCATCTCCACGTCTCCTTAAATTTACAATATAGTTTTGTGTCAGGTCCTCTCGACTTCTTCTTAAAAAATAAATGCATACTTTAATCTCCTCTCATCTGAAAGAGCTTAAAAAGTGATTTTGTAAACAAAAAAATCCCTTTAACAAATTTGAATAAATTTGCTAAAGAGACGAATTTTATAAATCCGCGGTACCACTCTTTTTGCATATAGAACTAATATATGCCACTTTAAGCTCCAACAAGCTTTTTGCACTAACGTAGCCTTCACGGAAGAAACTACTCACCAATGGTTTTCCCTTCTTCAACTCGGAAGTGAAAGGCTGAGATATACTCCGTTTTCGGTTCGCACCAACCACCGTATCTCTCATAACATCTATATATCCGCCATCTTCGTCATCGTCGTTATAATATATTTTAACCCCTAAAAATTAATTTGTCAATACTTTTTTGTATATTTTATCTTAAAGACATTTTTATATTTTAGGATGACACTCTTTTAATTTTTCTAAAGACTTTTATGTAGTATGATGTACTTAAAAACCCGCCTAGATTAGCCTAGGCGGGTTTTGTTTTTGTTTTATACTAAAACCTTTACAATCAGTTTTCTAATTTTTCCGGGATTTTTGCTATGCAATGGTCTGTGCCCGTCAAATGGGAAGGCAATATAAAACTCGTTTGCCTTAGTCGTTATCTCACTACCCGGACCTTTAACCATCATAAAGTCCCCGCCTTCATCATAAGGGGTGTCAACTTCGCAATTATCAATTGATGCATAGCCCGTATCCTCTTCGCCCTCCAATACAAACTGAAGGTCAATATATTTTTTATGAGCTTCATATTTATCGCTCTGCTCACCTTTGGTTTGTCCCGTTGAAATTAGTGCATAAACCTTATTTCCATCAATTTCAACCCTGCCATCCGGGGTATTTTTATCAAAGGACAAAACATAGTCTATTCCCTTATCAAGATTTGCACTTATTCCTTTATAGGCTTTTAACTCTTCCTTTTTCCCAATAATCATTTTTAGCTACCTCCAAATATTCAGCCCGAACATTGCCAAACAGAAATTTGCCTTATTGACGCATCGCATCTTGCGATTTCCCCTGTGCTTTTTTATTTAATAATTTCTATATTCAGCTCGTCAAATTTTTCTTTTAGTTCCTCGCTTACTTCACCATCAGTAATAAAATAATCAATTTCACTAAAATCTGCAAGTTTTCCAAAGCCAATGTTACCAATTTTGGATTTATCACAGATATAAAAACGCTTTGATGCGTTATCAATCATCTGCCTCTTAATCCCAAGCTCCTGCTCATTGCTTTCCATAATCCCTGCATCTGTTACAATACCTTTGCTGGAGAAAAAAACCTTACTTGCAAAATAATTTTCTTTTATAATATTTTCGGCAAGATTTCCAACAAACGACTGGTTCTGGCTTACAATTCCGCCAACCGCAATCAGCTTTATACCAGCAGAGTCAACAAGCTCCGATATAACACGAATCGAATTTGTGATAACCGTAACATTTTTCATATTCTTGATTTCCTTTGCCATATAAAACGTGGTTGTGGATGCATCAAGAAAAATAGTGTTGCCCGGAGAAACGAAACCTGCCGCAATTTTAGCAAGTTTTTTCTTTTCCTCAACATTTTTATTTTTTCTTTCCTCTAAGGAAAGCTCATAGGTATTTTCTTCAACAGGAACTGCCCCGCCGTGAGTTCTTCTGAGAAGCCCTTGCGATTCGAGCTTTTCCAAATCTCTTCTCACAGTTTCCTCAGTAACTCCAAGTTCGACTGAAAGCTTACCAACTCCCACAGCCCCCTCGGCTTTAAGTAATTCAGCTATTCGCATTTGTCTTTCAAGTGCAAACATCCTATACCTCCACCTAACAAAACTTTTACAGGATATTCTAATCCTTTATGATTTTAACAAGGTTGCCGTTCTTAAGACCTGTTGAGTTGGCGTCATCAGTATCAATATGCATCTCAACATTAAAGTCATCTCTAACTCTAACCTGAACGCCGTAAAACTTAGTTGGTTTTATTCCCTCAACCATTACATCAACATAATCATTGTCCTTTATGTCATGCTTTTTTGCATACTCCGGAGTTAAATGAATATGTCTGTTAGCGATTATAACGCCTTCTTTAAGATATACGCTTCCCTTAGGGCCAACAACTACTATCTTTTCAGAGCCTTCAACGTTTCCCGATGGACGAACCGGCGGACTTACCTTTAAAATAAAGGTATCTGTTTTAGAAATCTCCACCTGAGTATTCTTCCTGACAGGACCTAAAACCCTGACATTTTCAATAGATTTAAGAGAGGGCCCAACCAAGGTTACAACCTCTTCGGAGGCATATTCCCTACCCATTAAATATTTTTTTACAGTAAGCTTATATCCCTTGCCGAAAAGGGTTTCCAAATCCTCCTGCGATAAATGGATATGCCTTTGAGAAACACCAATTTTGATTTCACCGTTTGCATCAGCTATCGCCTGTCTGACAGCGGTTTCAATCATTTTTTCATCAAATTTCATTTTCTACCCCTGCCTTAAAATTCAAAATATTTTCCAACTTCTCTGTGCGGACGCGGAATAACCTCACATCCGTAAACCTTACCAAGACGGGAACCATTTTTAGCTCCTGCCTCAACTGCTGCAGCTACTGCTGAAACCTGTCCCATCACAATTAATGTAACAAGCCTACCGCCAAGTCTTTTTTCTGAATGTATAATTCGGACTTCTGCCGCCTTTACCATACTATCAAGAGCCTCAATGGCTGCAACCATACCTGAAATTTCCAAAAGCCCAAAAGCCTCAGGAATATCCTTAATCTTTTCTTCAGGATAGTCCTTCATAGTCTTAGGCAGACTCTTGTTATACTTATCCCTGTTAACGTCAAGGTGATATGCCATTTTTTCGGCATCGTTATCTGGATTTGCAATTATATGAGAAACAATATATTTCCCCTTACTCTCGGCATAGTTTCGTCCTGCCTCAACGGCAGCTTCAACTGAGCCTACATCTCCCTCAACTTTAACCACCATAACAAGTGGTGCCGGAACATCTTCTCTAATTGGTCTATTTCTGTCAAAGGCAATGACTTTAACCTCTGCTGCCTTTGCCATTACATCTGCTACGCATACGGCTGTTGTAAAGCTATATACCTCTATCATTCCAAGTGCTTTCATTTGACACCTCTTTTATTAAACAATGTGTAATCCGTCAACTAAAACACAACGGCGTTGACGAGTGAATGAATGTGCCGCTGTTAAGCCCTCACCTGTAGGACCTGCGATTGTAAAGGTTGTATAACCTTCACCGCCTGCACCAATTCCTGCATAGGACGGTGCATTCTTTACAAATATTGTTGTTTCAACAGCCTTTGCAAAGCGTGTTAAATGGTCAACATTCTTAGAGTGGATATGAGCACTGTGACGGTTGCCCTCTTCAGCCTTAACCGCAAGTTCAATAGCCTCATCAATATCCTTAACTCGGACGATACCAAGGATTGGCATCATCATTTCAACTGATACAAAAGGATGGTCCTTTGGAACTTCACAGATAATAAGTCTTGGGTCTGCGTTGATACCAAGCTTCTCTAAGAAAAGTCTTGCGTCCTTACCAACCCATTCCTTCTTAATTGAGTATTTGCCATCCTTGTTATTAAGAGCCAAATCTCTTAATCTGTCAACATCTGCGCCCTTTAATAAATATGCGCCGTTTTCAGTCATACTCTTTATAAGTCTGTCTGCTACGCTATCTATTACAAAACATTCTTTTTCAGCGATACAAGGAAGGTTGTTGTCAAAACTTGCACCGGCAACAATATCCTTACCAGCCTTTTCAACATCAGCAGTATCGTCAACAATAACGGGTGGGTTACCTGCCCCTGCACCGATTGCTTTTTTTCCTGATGATAAAAGCATTTTAACAACCCCAGGGCCGCCTGTTGCAACAAGCATACGAACGAGTGGAGATTTAACCATTTCGTTTGAGGTCTCCATTGTTGGGTTATAAACTGAAACAACTAAGTTTTCAGGTCCGCCTGCTTCTTGGATTGCACGGTTAACCAAATCAACTGCGTAGTTTGCAACTCTCTTTGCGTTCGGATGAGGGTTAAACACAACTGCATTTCCCCCTGCAATCATACCCATTGAGTTACAGATAACAGTTTCACTTGGGTTAGTAGACGGAGTGATACTTCCGATAACTCCAAACGGTGCCATCTCAACTAAAGTCATTCCTGCATCACCTGTCATAACAGTTGGCTTTAAATCCTCTGTTCCCGGAGTTTTATTGGCAACTAACTGGTGCTTTATAATTTTATCACAAACTCTACCCATTCCGGTTTCTTCAACACCCATTTTTGCCATAATTTCAGCTTCAGCAAGAGTATACTCTCTGATTTTTTCAATCATCTTTTCTCTCTGTGCAACTGAATAGCTTTTAAATTCAATATAAGCCTTTGAAACTGCCTCGAGAGCCTCTGTCATTGTAGTAAAAACACCCTTTTGGTTGCAAGTTGGAATACTTGGCTTAATGTTTTTTATTACACTTTCAACAATCTCACTTATGTACTTTTCATCTATCATTTTTATTCACCTCACACAATAGTTTTCCATAATTTTTCATCAGGGTTTGCAATAACAGAGCTGTCTAAGAACATTCCGCCATCCCCTAATGCTTTTTCTGCCCTTGCAATCGCCGCTTCAACTGCTGCAACCTCACCGGTTAAGAACATATATGACTTTCCGCACATACCTCTTGCAATTCTAAGCTCAATTAAGTCAACCATAGCGGTTTTAGCCGCTGCATCAGCTGCAACAATTATTGATGCTGCCGAATAGGTCTCCGCAATACCAAGAGCCTTTTTATTATCAATTTCCGCCGTTCCATAAATCGCAGGGAATATTGATTCGTGTGGATTTCCCAAAACGAAGCTATCAATAAGCTTTTCACCGCTTTGAGTTTTTGCAGCTTCAATAGCCGCCTTAACTGCACTTAATTCTCCCGAAAAAAGAGCAATATATTTACCGGGACAAACTACCTGCGCCTCAATAATCTCCACTTGAGCGGTCTTTGCCACAGTATCGGCTGCCGTAACACCGGCTGAAACTGTTGTATACTCAATCATACCAAGAGCCTTGCCCATAATCAGTTCGTCCTTTCAATTTTAATATATTTTTTTGTAACCTCGCCAACTTTTCCACTAATTGATGCGTGAATATCTGCACCAAGCTTATCTTTTGTTGATGCAATTACCTGACCTTTAGTCACCGTATCCCCCTCTTTAACTGTTGGGGTTGCCGGCACACCAATGTGTTGGCTAAGCATAATTTTCACTTTCTTAGCGTCTATCTCCGTATCGTTTATAGGAGATGAAACATCATATTTTTTTATACCAAGTCTTGTGATAAGCCTATCCATAGGAACTCTCCTATAGTTTCTTGCAGGGCTTACCTTCCTTTGCTTTGGTAAAGCATCCAAATCTACCTTACCTTTAAGCTCTGTTTTAAAGTCGTTTATAATAGTTCTTGGTGATAAATTCTGACCGCAGGAATACATTTCGCAAAGTCCGCAGTCCGAACAATAAAGTGCACCTGTAAAAATTCTAATATCCCTTGTGTCCCCATTTGACGCACTATTCATAATAGCACTTGGGTCAATAGGATGCCCTAAAAGATTTCTTGGGCATAGGTCTGTGCACATTCTGCATTGACAACAAGCACTTCTCACTCTTTTAAGTGCAATATTCGTCTTAGCAGTTTTTTTCAGCACAACCATATGGTTTTTTGGTAAAACCAAAACGGCATTTGTGGTTTTAGTTACCACATCATAAGGATTTGCAATTTTACCGGTCATAACACCGCCATTTATGTAAACGCAATCCTTTTTCGTTTCTCCTCCTGCCAAATTAACAAGCTCTTTAAGAGTTATTCCAAGAGGAGCTTTAAAAGTCTGAGGCTCTTTAACCTCGCCTGCTACCGTAACAAGCTTTGTTGTTACGCCTTCATCCTTCTTTATGGCATAGTATGCGTTAAGCATTGTTTCAACATTATATACGATAACGCCTACGGAAATCGGGATTTGCCCCGGGGGGGTAACTCTCCCCGTTACTTCATAGATCAGGATAACCTCATCTCCCGCCGGATAAGTTTCCGGAAGCTTCTTTATGCTCATTCCCTCAAATTCGGAAATGCTCCCCTCTGCCGCCATAACTGCATCCTTATAGGAATCCTTAACGGCAATAATTGCTTCCTTCGCTCCAACAGCCTCTTTAACCGCGTTTAAGGCATAAAGAACTTCAGCCGAGTTGTTTGCAAGGCTCTGCCTATGCACCTTAAAAAGAGGTTCACACTCTGCACAATTCAGTATGACGATGTCAGCTTTTTCATTAAGCTTTGCATAAGAAGGAAAGCCTGCGCCACCTGCACCTACCACACCGTGTTTTTTAAGTATTTCGGCTAATGCTGTAATTTCCATAAACTATAATCCTTTATAAAATGTCTTAGATACTTAAAACTACTCTTTGTCTTCGTCAACAATACCTACTATTGCAGCGTCAATAGGAGCCATTTCCATCTGATCCTGATTTATACGAGCCGCGCTACCAAATGCAACAAGCACCTTTTCACCGATACCTGCACCAACACGGTCAACAGCAATCATTGGCTTTATCTCTTTATCGAGAGGCTCAACGATTAAAAATTTGTTTCCAACAAGCTCTTCAACTTTTCTTGTTGATACAATACTACCGGTAACCTTACCTACTATCATACGCTCATCCCTTTCATAAGTTTGGCTGAAATGCCGTTCATGGCATTTCAGCCATCAACAGTGGACCATTATCCCTGCTGTAATCTTATTTTATTACAGGAAGAATCTTCTCAACATCGCTGTGTGGTCTTGGGATTACGTGTGTAGCAATAAGCTCACCAAGTCTTGTAGCTGATGTGCCACCTGCTTCAACAGCAGCCTTAACAGCACCTACATCGCCTCTAACCATAACGCTTACAAGACCAGAACCAATCTTCTCTGTTCCAACTAATTCAACATTTGCTGCTTTAAGCATAGCATCTGCTGCTTCGATAGCTGCAACCAAGCCTCTTGTTTCAATCATTCCTAAAGCTTCCTTCTGAGTCATTCTAACTTCCTCCTTCTTAGTTTCTTTTTTAATTTCATTAACTTCTTCTTTTACTGCCTCTACCTCAACCGGTTTAACCTTTGGGGCATAGGTCTTTTCTACATTTTTCTCAGCCATTTGAGTCACCCATTAAAACTTTGGTAAAATCTTCTCAACATCGCCGTGTGGTCTTGGGATTACGTGAGAAGCTACTAATTCGCCGAGCTTTGATGCGCATGTTGCACCAACTTCAACAGCAGCCTTAACAGCACCAACGTCACCTCTAACCATAACGCTTACGAGACCAGAACCGATTTTCTCAGTTCCGATTAAAACAACCTCTGCTGCTTTAACCATTGCGTCTGCAGCCTCAACTGCTGCAACTAAACCTCTTGTTTCGATCATTCCTAATGCTTCTTGTGCCATTTTTTATATCCTCCTTAAAAATAATTAATTAATAATAGCAATTTTTAATCCTGTCATTGCAAGATTTGTTTTATAAGCTTCGTCTATATCCTCAAGCTTGTACTTATGTGTAATAAGTTTTTCAAGCGGAAGTCCTATTCCCTTTGCTCTCTTTAGAAAATCAAATGTTGTTGCATAATCTCTTAATGTGTAAACCCAAGAGCCAACTAATGTGATTTCTTTTGAGCATAGGTCAAAGTGTGGGTTGATTGTTGCATCACCGCCGTTTATGAAGAAACCAAGCTCGCAAAGTCCGCCGCCGTCTCTTATAAACTTATAGATGTTACTGTGAGCAACCGGTGAACCTGTGCACTGGAATGCAAAGTCAGCTAAATATCCGCCAAAAGCATCTTTAACTCCACCAGCAAGTTCTTCAATCCCCTTATGGTTTTTGAAGTTAACAGTTTTTGTTGCACCCATTTCCTTTGCAAACTCAAGACGTTTTTCCTCGCCATCGATTGCAACTATGTTTTCAATACCCAATGTTCTGAGCACCGCAATACAGATAAGACCAATAGGTCCGCAACCCTGAACTGCAACTCTGCTGTTAAATCTTAATATGCCTGTTGTTTTAGCACGCTCAACTGCATGTATTAAAACTGCACAAGGCTCAATTAAAATTCTCATATCAAGGTCTAAATCACTTACATTGAATACAGTTGAGCCTTTTCTTATAACCATATAGTCGGCAAACCAACCGTTTAAGTGAGTATCGTCGTCAGGGATAAGACCATAAATGTCCCCACCTCCGACATTCTGCTTGTTTAAGTCATACATTGTTATGTCAGGATTGTCTTTAAAAATCATACAGGTTACAACCTTATCGCCAATGCCAAGAGGCTTTCCTGCACTGTCTTTTTTGACATTCTTGCCGATTTTAACAATTTCGCCTGTTCCTTCGTGTCCTAAAACAAGAGGAATTAAGCCGAATGGGTCACGCTTATATTCGTGAGCGTCTGTCCCGCAGATACCACAGCCCTCAACCTTAACCAGGATGTCGTCATCCCCGATTTCAGGGATTGGATATTCCTTGATTTCGAATTTTTCAAGGCCTGTGAGCATTGCAACACGGCTTGTTTTTGGAACTTCTCCGCATTTTGCTGGAGCTGAGCATCCTGCTGCTCCGTCCATACCGGCGAGAACCTGCTTAACAATCTGTTCAATCTGCTCTGAATTCATCACATTTCTCTCCTTTTTAAAATTTCCTTAAATATATCTCTGCCATAAGCAGAAAGTGCAGCATCCTGTTCTTCCGTTCCGCCGCTTACCCCTAAGCCGCCGATAATCTTATCGCCGCACTTTAGAGGGTCGCCGCCGCCGAAAATAACAATTCTGCCATTATTTGTGAACTGAATACCGTAGAGAGACCTGCCCGGCTGAGCCAGTGGCTTTAAGGTCATAGTTGACATTTTAAGTGCCACAACAGTAAAAGCCTTATTAACTGCAACATCGTAACTCGCTATGTAAGAATCATCCATACATTCAACCGCTACAAGGTTGCCTGCCTCATTGCTTACTGCAACGACCGCATTAACGCCCATCTGTTTTGCTTTCTCTTCTACTTTCTGGATAAGTTCTTTTGCTAAGGAAAGAGTCATCCTGCAGCCTGTTGCTCCTGTAATTTCTTTTTTTACCATAGCTGCAATTTTTTCTATCTCTCTATTATCCATTAGCCTCACCTCATTTAAATGATTATTCTTACTCATTTACATTCTCATTGTACCATACAATCTTTAATATGTCAATATGAAAATGTGGTTTTTTCTTTGTTTTTGTGGTTTTTTATCACTTTTTCTTGTAATAAGTAATTTCTTATACCCTCAACGCCCTCACCCGTAACGGAATCAACCGCAAAAATGGTTTTGCAGCCTGCCAGACGGAGCCAGTTTTTCGCCCTCTCTACATTGGCTTTTTCGTCATTGATTTTTGTTACAACTCCGATAACCTCTCTGTTGCACATCCCCGTTATGCAGGGAGGAAACAGAGAAAATGGTTCAGTGGCATCAATGAGGAGTCCAATAACATCCGCCTCATAAGCGTAAACCGCAAGTGCCGTCCCAAGATGTCTTGTCTGTATGTATTCCCCCGGAGTGTCAATTATAACATCCGTATAGTTTATGGCCTGCGTTTTTTCGTATTTTATCTCCTTATTTTTAAGGGCCTGAGTCAGGGTTGTTTTCCCTGCCTCGCTTCTGCCTACAAACATTATTTTTTTCATTATGTTTTAGTAACAGGGCAAACTGTAAAGCCGAGGGTTTCTTCACAGTAATCCGTAACCGCCGTAACCGCCGCCTGCACCTGTGCAACAGTTCCCGTCATAATAAGGGTTCCGCTGAAACGGTCAACAAAGCCGATGTCGGCACCCGATGCTTTCATAGCAACATCCGCCGCAATAATTGCGGTTTCAGCCGGGCTTAAGGTTATAATCCCGATTGCAGACCTTGAATAATCAAGAGCCGGGTCAAGGCCAAGCTTTTGATAAAGTATATCGTCGGGGTTTGCAATTATATGTGCCAAGGTAATCTGTTTACCAGGAACAAGTTCCTGGACTATTCGCATTTTATCTTCAAGAAAATCCATATTACCCTCCTATCTGACATTTAAGCCCATGTTTTGTAACTGCTTCCATAAGCTTTTGCATTTTTTCATCTGTGGGAGGCTTTATATCTCCCATTAAATAAGGTCTTTTAAGCCCTTCATATTTATCCATCCCGAAGTTATGGTAGGGAAGAAGATGAATCTCCTCCACCCCCTCAAGGGTTTTTGCAAATTTTGCAATCTCCCCGATTTCCTCCTCTGTATCATTAAAGGTAGGAACCACGGGAACTCTTATGATAAGCTTATTTACCGCCTTTGCAATTTTCTTTGCATTCTCTAAAATAAGCTCATTTGGTTGAGTTGTAAACTCTTTATGCTTTGCACTGTTTATGTGCTTTATATCCATTAAATATGTATCTATATAAGGAAGCACTTTTTCGATTGTTTCAAAGGGAGCAAAGCCCGTGGATTCAACAGCGGTGTTTATCCCGATTTCCTTGCAGCCTCTTAAGATTGCTGCAGAAAAATCTGCCTGACAGAGCATTTCTCCTCCTGAGAGGGTAACTCCTCCGCCCGATCGGCGGTAATAAATTCTGTCCCGCTCGATTTTTTCCACAATCTCGCCTGCAATAACATCCTCGCCTACTGTCTTGACAGTGCCGCCAACCTCCATTTCCTCAATAATTCCTTTTTGAGATTCGGGGTTACAGCACCACCGGCAGCGAAGAGCGCAGCCCTTTAGGAATATGATTGTTCTTATTCCCGGGCCATCGTGAACGGAAAAACGCTGAATGTTGAATATCCGCCCTTTCGCTTTTAAATATTCCTCCATTAGAAGCCTCCCTGTTCTGTTCTGTTGATAATATCATCCTGAAGGGATTTTGAAAGTGTTGTAAAGAGAGCACTGTATCCTGCAACGCGGACAACCAAGCCTTTATAGTTTTCAGGATGCTTCTGTGCATCTCTTAAGGTTTCACGGCTTACAACATTAAACTGAACGTGGCTTCCCTTTTGGTCAAAATAGCCTCTTATAAGTGATACAAAGCTTTCAAGCCCTGCTCTGCCGGAAAGTGCAGACGGATGGAACTTCATATTATAAAGTGTTCCGTTTGACGCAATATAGTGGTCAAGCTTTGAAACGGAGTTAGCAGCAGCAGTAGGCCCTGAAACGTCCTTACCTGCTGACGGAGAAACGCCGTCTGCAACAGGAGTTGTTGCAAGTCTTCCGTCAGGAGTTGCACCTGTCTGCTTACCAAGTGGAACATTAGCTGAAACAGGATAAAGACCTGCCTGGTATCTTCCGCCTCTTGGATTTGTATATTTTTCAACCGGTTTTGTATATGTATAAGCTACATCTCTTGCAAAGCTGTCCACAACTTCGTTATCGTTACCGAATTTCGGAATTTCGTTTATCATCTTTAAAAGATAATCGTATTTTCCGTTGCTTCCAGACTTAACCTTACCCACAAGTTCGCCGATTTGACTATCGCTAAGCTGAACGCCCTTTTGAGCCAGACTCTTTGCAACTTCCACAACGATACTTTGAACTTCTTCATCAGGTAAACCATAGCCATAGTTATTTTCAAGAGCCTCTTTAAATTCAGCCATTGTAACTTTCTTTTCGTCAAAGACAAGCTTCTTTATAGCGTAAAGAGAGTCTGCCATATTGGCAACGCCAAAGCCCTGAGGACCTGTGAAGTTATAAATCGCACCGCCCTCCTGAGCAGACTTACCTCTGCCGATACAGTCCTCTATCATACTTGATAAGAAAGGAAGCGGACAACGCTGAGCGTGTGCAAGGTCAACTGCATTATCAGCATTAACCATAAGGTCTATCATATATTCGGTCTGTGCTTTATACGCATCATAAACCTGTTCAAAGTCGGTCATTTTTGTAACATCGCCTGTGGCAAGACCAACCTGAACGCCGTTATCAACGCCGTTTGAGAAAACAAGTTCAAGCGGACGGCACATATTAAAGAATGCCGCATCGTGCCAACCGTCTGTCTTGCCTGATTTCTGAGGCTCAACACAGCCGATAATGTTATATTCTCTTGCATCCTCAATTGTAAGACCGCGATTTATAAGAGCAGGAATAATAACCTCATCGTTATAGTAAGCAGGAAGACCAATTCCTGTTCTTGTAAGCTCTGCCGCTCTTATCATAAACTCGTGAGGAGTTTTGTTCCAAACCCTGACTGAGAATGACGGCTGAGGAAGCATAACGTGAAGTGTTGCATTGATACACATATAGGATAAATCGTTTGTGGCATCAAGCCCCTCTTTTGTCTGTCCCCCTGCTATAAGGTTCTGGAATACGCTGTATCCTGCAAAACCTTCCGCTGACGCATTGTCACGAGCTTTATTAAGGTCGTTAAGCTTAACCCATACGCAGTCGAGCAGCTCCTGTGCCTCTTCTCTTGAAATTGCACCCTTATCCATATCCATTTTATAATAAGGATACATATACATATCAAAGCGTCCCGGAGAAACTGAGTGTCCGTTAGACTCTGTCTGGATAAGCATCTGAACAAACCAGAATGCCTGACAAGCCTCATGGAAATTCTCCGCTCCGTATCTTGGTACTTTAGCGCAGACTTTTGAGATTTTATTAAGCTCCTGCTTTCTTGTGTAGTTAGTTTCGCTATCTGCCATTTTTTTAGCCAGCTCAGAATATCTTAAAGCAAAGCTGCAAACAGCCTCACCGCAGATTATAACTGCCTTTAAGAAGGCACTCTTTGTGACATAATCGCTGTCTGAAATTTTGCATTTTTCAAGCTCATCCTTAGCTTTTTTAATAATTCCCTCAAAGCCCTTTTCCAGAACTTCCCCATAATTTACTGTAACGTGGCCTATTCCGTTATAGAAATAGTTGCCTACCGTAAAGACGTTATGTTCAATAGCTTTTAAAGTTTCAGAAGTCATATTTGCCTGAGCAAATTCGCTTGAGGTTTTGCCTTTCCAATACGTAAAGACTTCTCTTAAAACCTTTTTATTCTCATCGGAAATGTAGAACGGGTCGGCACTACGGCTTCCGATTGTTTCAAGCTCATCCAAAAGCCACTGGTAAGAGAACTCAGGGAAAATCTGACAACCCCTTGGTTTCTTGGTGGAACTTCCGACAATAAGCTCGTTATCTCTTATTGTAACAGGAATGTTCTCTAAGATATGCTTAAACGCCAAAGCACGGCGTAAAATCATAGGCTGATCCTCTGTCTGCTTATAGCTTTCCGTAAGCAAAACAGCTCTTTCCACCTCAATTTCAGGCATTTTCTGAAACAGCGCTTCAACCAAAAGCGGTATTCTTGGGCTCTTTTCAATAAACTCTGTATAAACCTTTTCCATGCCTAAACCTCCGTATATGTAGATAAAATTTTATAATTATATATTTTGATTATACAATACAAAACTCAAAAAGTCAATACAAAACACAGAAAAAAAAAGAAATTTCCAACTTTTTTCACATTTCAAAATTTCTGCCCTATAAAAAATATACTCAAAAACCGCCTAACACTAAAGTATTAAGCGGTTTTTTATTACCCCTCTTTCGCAACAGGGATTTTAATCGTAAATCTTGTAAAGCTTCCAAATTCACTTTCAGCGGACACACTTCCGCCGTGGCTCTCTATTATTTCTTTTGTTATTGCAAGACCAAGCCCTGTCCCGCCCATTTCACGGGAACGGGCTTTATCCACTCTGTAAAATCTCTCAAAGATATGCGGTAAATCCTTTTCGGGAATACCCTTTCCTGTGTCCTCAACCTTAATATATGCCTCATTATAAAGATAACCGCAGAAAATCTTAACTGCTCCTGCGTCAGTATATTTAATGGCGTTGGAAACAATATTTTTAACAGCTCTTTCAATCTGAAATCTATCCCCTAATATTGTGGGGCTGTCCGTTGTTAAATTATAGATTAGTTTTAGCCCCTTTTTCTCTGCCTCAACCTTAAAGGTTTTGGCAATATCACGAAGAAGCTCGTCAAGGCTGAAAAGCTCTTTTTGGATTTCTTCTTTCTGGGCATCATACCTTGAAAGGGTTAAAAGATTTTTAACAAGGGCGGTCATCTTGTCTGTTTCGCTGTGAACAGTTTTAAGAAGACTCGTCGCCATTTCCTTGTCGTCTAAATATCCGTCTAAAAGCGTCTCCGTATATGTTCCGATTGTTGTAAGAGGGGTTTTAAGCTCGTGAGAAACCTCTGCCACAAATTTCCGTCTGGACTCCTCTAAATTAAACTGCTTTGTTATGTCTTCAAAAACCGAAACGATACCCGCAATTTTATCCTTTTCAATTTTAAACGGAATTATATACGCCTTAATTCGGCTTTTTCCAAGTTCAATGTCCCTCTCCTCTGCCCGGAACTTTTTAAGGTATAAAAATTCCTCCATAGAAAGCTCTGTCCCTAAGCTTTTCCAGAAATCATCAAATCTTGTATGGTCATTTAATAGTCTGCCAAACATTTTTTTTGCTGCACTGTTTTGGTGTATAACCTCCTGGTCGGTGTTAAATGCGACGATACCATTATTAACATTTTCCAAGATTACCTCAACCTTATGTTTTTCCCCTGCAACTTCGGAAATTGCATTACTCATAACACTTCCCATATAGTTAAAGGTTTCCATAAGGCTCCCGATTTCGTCAGCTGAAGTTACCTCAAGCCGTGACTCAAAGTTCCCTTCGGCAAAATCCTCCGCCTTTTCGGTTAAGACTGTTATGGGCTTTGTTATGGTTTTTGAAAAGAAATAGCAAAGGAAAACAGAAGCTAAAGCACTTATAAGGAGTGCCTGAACTATAATTTCCATCATATTCTGAACCAAAGAGTTAACCGCCTCTCGATTATCCTTGATATAAAGGATATAGTCAGTTTCCCCAGCAGAAAAGCTCATAGCATAGTCCATATAGCCAGAGTCAAAGCTAAAGCTTTGTCCCTTGCCCCCTGCCATAGCGGAAATTATGTTTGGGGTTTTTTCAAGAATTGTATTTTTACCGCTATACGAAATCACAATATTCCCTGTGTTTCCCTCTAATATATAACACTCTCTTTGAGCACCAAGTCCCATTCTGCCTGCATAAAGAGAAATGGAGTTTAAAGCCTTGGTAGCTCTCTCCTCATTTGTCCCTTTTGAGGTCAAGGCATTTCTTATAGAAACAACCAAGTCCCCCTCGATTACGGCTTCTTGTTGCTTTATAAAATCTTCCTGATATACTTCAATAATATTGCTCATCATAAAGATGCCCGCAAGAAGCATTGTTATAAAAACAAGCGCCACGAACATTACAACCATTTTCCATTGAAGCTTTGTAAACACATTTCCACCGCCTTTACTGCTTTAAAACTAATTCTCTCTCTTCCTTTTCTATGTTCACCCTTGCCTTTTCCTTTTTCACGGGCATAAGCACCCCTGAAACTGCGTTAAGCATCATCGACAATGGCAAACATAAGACAATTACCCAAAGTATAATAAGCACCGATACTTTTGGAAAAAACGCATACTTCATAAGAGCAGACGTTTTAAAGAAAAACATTGAATGAAGAAACCAAATATTCATACTGTGTTTTCCTAAAAGCACAACAGATTTTTTAATAAATTTAGGAACGGACTCCATATACTTAGTGCAGATATAAACAAAAATCGGCACATAAAAACTGTCAAAGCTGAATATCACGCCAATTGTATCTTCTTTATAGGCTCTTAAATATAAAATCGCCAAAAGCAAACCCACGCAAACAATATGCTCTACCCATTTGAGCTTTTTAAGTCCTTTATCAATTTTCTCAAATAGATTATATTTCCCACAGCAAAGCCCCATTAAAACGCAAGGAAGCCAGAGAAAATATTCCATCAAATATGAAACTCCTTCAATTATGTAAATATTTATGCCCGGAACCTTTCCTAAACAGAAATTTAAAAACGAAGGAATTATAAGGCATAATAAAATCCCGCACAATGCTTTGTTGGGCATTATTTTATTTATAAGAGGAAGCGTCAGCATAACCCCTATATAAAACCGAACATACCAGGCAAATGGCACAAGGGTGGTATCATAGGCAAACATATTTTTAAAAATAAGCATTGGAGTTATAGTTGTATATCCAAAAAAATAATGAAGGGGAATTGCAATTCCAAATAGGATAAGCCAATAGCATATCAAAAACTTCAGTATTGTTTTGAAAACTTTTTTATATCCTGTCCCGCTTTTATAAGAAAAAAACATTCCATACCCTGTTAAAAAGGCAAAAATTCCAACACAAATATGCCCGAACTGCCCCAAAACATATTCTGCCGTATTAAATCTAAGAGGCAACCCTATGTATGAAATCCCCTCAACATACCAGTTGGGGAAGCCGAAGAAGTGGTGGAATAACATAAGAAGTATGGCGATGCCCTTCATTACTTCCGAGCTTTCCTTTGGAAATGAAAAATCTTTTCTCATTTTTCAATCTCCCTTTCACTATTATTAAAAGTTTGACAGGGGATAATCCCCTGTCAAAACCAAAGCATTTTAATCTGTCCAGTCGAAACGGTCTTCGTTTCTCTCCACAAAAAGCTCATAAGCTTTATCTAAAATATCCTCATCCTCTTCAGGAAGAAGGAGTGAACCATCAGGATTTTCAGGATCTTCTACCATTTTTAGTATAACAACCTCTTCAACCTCATCTGTTTCCTCTTCAAGATAAGGAACGCAGATAACATAGTTATCCTCCCCAACCTTAACAGTGTCAAGATGCTCAAATATCTCTGTTTCACCGTCATCGTTTATAAGCTCAACCAAATAGTTTTCATTTTCTTCCATATGACTCATTTTCATTCTCCTTTTTATTTCGATGTGTCAATTACTGCTCTTTTAATTTTCTTTGTTGTTGTTTTTTCAAATTCATCATCTCGAACAATAACGTTTCCTACCCTTTTGTAAACAGGAAGAACCTTTAATGCCTCATTGATGTCCGCCTTTATCTGCTCTCTCGGGTTTTCAATATTAAGCTCCTCTATCTTTTCCTCCGACAAGAACACCTGACAAGAAAGACTTGCATCAATTCCGTCCTCATTCTTAACACCGTAAACAACAGCCTCTGTTACATAAGGAATTGCCATAATATATTCTTCAATTTCCTCAGGGAAAATATTCTTACCATTATCTAAAATTATAATATTTTTCTTTCTGCCTGTTATAACAAGCTGACCGTCTTTATTAACAAGACCAAAGTCCCCTGTTTTAAACCAGCCGTCCTCGCTTAAAACCTCCATTGTAAGCTCAGGCTGTTTATAGTAGCCAAGCATAACAACATCACCGCGAACACAAATTTCACCGATGCCGTCACTATCCGGGTCTTCAATTTTAATTTCACAGCAAGGGAGAGGTTTTCCAACTGTGGAGCAGTCGTTAAATGTATCGTGATTTACGCTGACGAGAGGAGAACACTCTGTTATTCCGTAGCCGTTTGTAAGGCTTATTCCGATTGAGTTAAAGAATTCTCCAAGCTCCTGACGAAGAGGAGCACCACCGCAAACGATTTTTCTAAGGTTACCGCCGAAAGCCTCGTGAACTGACTTAAAGAGCTTATATCTTAAATCAATTCCGAATATTCGGAGGAAATTGCTCACCTTAACCATAACCTTAAGAATCTTGTCTTTTCCTGAGCTTTTTGCATTAGACCAGATTTTCTTATAGAAAACTTCTGCAAAAGCAGGAACAACATAGATATATTTGGGCTTATAAAGATTAAGGTTTTTAAGCACTGTGGTTAAGTTTTCGTTAATGCAAAGAGTTGCGTGGAAGTGGATTGCAACCAAAATTCCCGGAACTGCCTCGTATGTATGATTGTAAGGAAGGACACTAAGTCCTGTGTCATAAATTGTTGAGGTCTGAAGTCCGTAATATATGCTGCTTACAAGGTTATGTTCAGAGAGCATAACGCCCTTTGCAAGTCCTGTTGTCCCCGATGTGAAAACAAGCATACGCATATCGTTTACATCTTTTTCAATTTTTTCAAAGCCTCTTTCTCCGCTTATGTAAAGCTCTCTGCCCTTTTCAATAAGCTTTTTAAAGGATAAGGCATCATCTGTATCCTCTTCTAAACCAATTTCCACAAAGGTTGTGATTTTGGGAAAGTTCGCCTTGTTTTCCTTAACAAAATCTGCATATGTAGATGTATAGAAAAGAACTTCCGCATCACTTTCTCTTAAAACATACGACATTGGCTCCGGAGGAAGCTCCTTATCAACCGGAACATAAACCCCGTCGCTCTGAAGCACTGTTAAATAAACGCAAATCCAATTATAGCTGTTCTCGCCAACCATTGCGATGTGCTTTTTTGTAAGCCCTAAATTTAAAAGAGCTGTACCGAGATAAAAAGTAGTGTCCCGAAATTCTTTAAAAGTAACTTCTCGGACCTTGCCGTTTTCTTTAAACTTATAAGCTATTTTGTCCCCTGCTTCGTCTACTGCCATTTGCATCATCTGTCTGATGGACTCAAACTTTTTAACGGTTGAAACAAAATCTTTTTTTCTTGCCATAAAATCACCTCATAAAATTTCCCTATATTTTTATAATACCATATTGAAATTCTATTTACAAGCTTTTTTTACAAAAATCCCCATGTCCTAAAATTTAGGACATAGGGAAAAATCGCTATAACGTAGCACACATAACAGCTTTAATTGTATGCATACGATTTTCAGCCTCGTCAAAAACAATTGACTTATCACTTTCAAAGACCTCGTCTGTAACCTCCATACAGTCAATTCCGAATTTTTCATATATTTCTTTGCCGACTGTTGTTTTAAGGTCGTGAAATGCGGGTAGGCAATGCATAAACCGACACTGCTCCCCGGCGTTTTCCATAATCTTTTTATTAACCTGGTATGGGGATAAATCTCTGATTCGCTCTTTCCAAACCTCGTTTGGCTCACCCATTGAAACCCAAACATCTGTATAGATTACATCTGCACCCTTTGTGGCAACCATTGGATCTTCAATAAATTTAAGAGTTGCCCCTGTTTCCTTTGCAATCTCTTCACACTCTTTGATTAGGGTTTCCTCAGGAAAATATTTTTTCGGTGCACAGGCTATAAAGTTCATTCCCATTTTAGCACATCCAACCATTAAGGAATTGCCCATATTATATCGGGCATCTCCCATATAGACCAAGGTCTTGCCCTTTAACTCCCCAAAATGCTCCTTAATTGTCAGAAAATCTGCAAGAATTTGGGTTGGGTGGAATTCATTTGTAAGCCCGTTCCAAACAGGCACTCCTGCGTAATTTGAAAGCTCTTCAACGATTTCCTGTCCAAAGCCACGATATTCAATCCCGTCAAACATTCTTCCTAAAACTCTGGCTGTATCGGCAATACTTTCTTTTTTGCCAATCTGCGAGCCTGACGGGTCAAGATAAGTTACATGCATTCCAAGGTCCGCCCCTGCCACTTCAAAGGCACAGCGTGTTCTTGTTGATGTTTTTTCAAATATCAAAGCAATGTTTTTCCCCTCGCAAAGTCTATGAGGGATTCCTGCCTTTTTCTTAGCTTTAAGCTCCCCTGCAAGGGCAATAAGCCCTGCGATTTCCTCAGGGGTAAAATCAAGCAGCTTTAAAAAGCTTCTGCCTTTAAGTTCCATCACAATCAGTCCTTTCTACAAGCCTCTTTAATAATTTCAATGGCTTTTTTCAGGGTTTCCATTGGGATATTAAGAGCAGGAAGAAGACGGACCTTTGTTTTAGCCGTAAGGCAAAGCACACCGTTTTCTATACATTCAGCTACAATATCTGCCGCACTTCTCTTGGTTTCAATCCCAATCATAAGTCCCATTCCGCTAACGGAAATAACGCCATCTGCCCCGCTTAGAGCGTCAAAAACAAACTCGCTCTTTTTCTTAACATCGTCTAAAAATTCTCTGTCAAGACGGTTTATAATACTTAAAGCCCCACTGCAACAAACAGGATTTCCTCCAAAGGTTGAGCCGTGGTCCCCAAAGCCTAATACCTTTTCGGTCTTTTCCCCAAAAAGAGTTGCCCCAAGAGGAAGTCCACCACCAAGGCCTTTTGCCGTTGACACAATATCAGGCTTAATACCATAGTTCATATAAGCATAAAGCTCACCGCATCTGCCGTTTCCTGTTTGCACCTCGTCAACAATTAATAAAATATCGTTCTCTTTGGCAAATTCATAAAGCCCTACGACAAATTCTTTGTCTAAGGCAATAACTCCGCCCTCACCTTGGACGCACTCAATCATTACTGCCGCAGTTTTATTCTCTAGAGCAAGCTTTTTAACCCCCTCTAAATCATTAGCATCGCCATAAACAAAGCCACCTGTAAGCGGATTAAAAAGCTCGTGAAACTTATCCTGTCCTGTTGCAGATAGAGTTGTTATAGTTCGTCCGTGGAAGCTGTTTTTAAGAGTGATAATCGTGCTGTATTCCTCACCTTTTTTGTCCTGAGCGTACTTTCTTGCTGTTTTAATCGCACACTCATTTGCCTCTGCCCCCGAATTTGAGAAAAAGACCTTTTTCATCCCCGTTTTCTCGCAAAGGAGCTTAGCCAATTCTGCACAAGGCTCAGTATAATAAAGGTTTGACATATGTTGCACCTTATCAAGCTGGCTCATAACCGCCTCTTTCCACTTTGCATCGCCGATACCGAAAGAAGTTACGCCAATCCCCGAACCCATATCAATATATTCTTTCCCGTCTGCATCGTAGACTAAAGAGCCTTGCCCCTTTACTATTTCAACAGGAAACCTTTTATATGTATTTGCAACAAAGCTGTTGTCTGTCTCTGTAATTCTACTCATCTTTTCCACCTGTAACCATTGTTCCTGCACCCTCGTTTGTAAGTATCTCCATAAGGATTGAGTGCGGAACTCTGCCGTCCATTATAATAACCTTTTTAACGCCCTCTCGAATTGCCTCAATACAGCAATTAACTTTTGGAATCATTCCTCCGCAAATTATCCCGTCATCAAATAGTTTTTTTGCCTCAGGAAGTGTTATTTCGGAAATCAAGGTGTCAGGGTCATCCTTATCTCTTAAAATTCCTGCAACATCGGTCATCATAATAAGCCTTTTGGCATTCAGTGCCCCTGCAATATATGCTGCAGCGATGTCACCGTTTATATTATATGTATTTCCGTCTCTGTCGCAACCGATTGTGGAAATAACAGGAATATATCCTCTTTCTAAAAGGTCCTCAACCGGCTTAATGTTGATTTTTGTAATATCTCCAACATAGCCTAACCGCTCGTCCTTAATTTTAGCTTCAATGAGTCTTCCGTCCATTCCCGAAATACCCATAGCCTTTCCGCCTTTAGCCTCAAGAAGATTAACAAGAGTTTTGTTAACCTTTCCCGCTAATACCATTTGAACAATATCAACAGTTTCTTTATCTGTTACACGAAGTCCGTCAACAAACTCTGCTTTTTTGCCGAGTTTTTCCATAAGCTCGTTAATCTCAGGCCCGCCACCGTGGACTAAAACAATCTTAACCCCGATAAGCCATAAAAGAACGATGTCCTCCATAACCTGTTCTTTAATCTGCTCGTTAACCATAGCGTTTCCGCCATACTTAACAACCACAACTTTATTTGTGTATTTCTGGATGTATGGAAGGGCCTGAGCCAGAACCTCCGCCCTTTCTGCGTTTGAAAATTCGTTATTCATTTAATACACCTCTGTTTTAAGTACGGTAATCCCCGTTAATTTTTACATAATCATAAGTTAAGTCACAGCCCCAGGCTGTTGCACTGTATTCTCCGTTCCCAAGAGAAATTAAAATCTCAATTTCTCTCTCAAGCAGGATTTCCTTGGCAATCTCCTCGGAAAATTCTATGCCCGCACCATTTTTGCAAACATCAATTGTTCCCTTAGGTGAGCGGAAAGAAACATCTATCTTTTCTACATCAACATCGGCACCGCTGTAACCGATTGCGCATAAAACTCTGCCCCAGTTAGCGTCGGCACCAAACATAGCAGACTTTAAAAGACTTGAGCAAATAACGCTTTTTGCAACAGTTTTCGCAGTCTCTTCGGCTTTAGCTCCGCAAACCTTACATTCAAGAAGCTTTGTTGCGCCTTCGCCGTCCCCTGCAATCATCTTGCAAAGGTGGACTGTTATAGTGTTAAGAGCTTTCATAAACTCTTTAAAATTTTCATTTTCTTCGGTAATTTCAGGGTTTCCTGCCATACCGTTGGCAAGAACTGTCACCATATCGTTTGTGGAAGTATCTCCGTCAACGCTTACCATATTGAAAGTATTTTTTATATCCTCGGAAAGTGCTTTCTGGAGCATTTCCGAAGAAATAGATGCATCTGTTGTTATGAAAACAAGCATTGTCGCCATATTAGGATGAATCATTCCGCTTCCCTTGGCAATCCCACCCATACGGCAAACCTTTCCGCCAAGAGTAAACTCAACTGCAACTTCCTTTGCAATTGTATCAGTTGTCATAATCGCCTCGGCAGCGTCTCTCCCACCTTTTTCGGAAAGGCCCTTTGAAAGTTCTCCCATTCCGTTTTGGATTGGCTCTGTGTCAAGAGGCTGACCGATTACACCTGTCGATGCAACAATAATATCATTACTGTCAATTCCGAGGGCGTCTGCCGTCATTTTACTCATTTTTTCTGCAATTTCAATGCCGTCAGCGTTGCAGGTGTTGGCGTTTCCACTGTTGCAAATAACCGCCTGAGCCTGTCCGTTTTCAAGGTGAGTTTTCGTAACCTTAAGTGGAGCACCTTTAACAAGGTTTGTTGTGTAAACTGCCGCTGCATTACATATCTTTTCACTGTATATAAGTGCTAAATCCTTTTTGGTGTGATTTTTTCTGATTCCGCAATGTATTCCATTTGCCAAGAATCCTTTTGCGGCACAAACACCGCCGTTTATTATATCCATATTATATTTCCTCTCTATCTATGTTGTGGCTATACATTAAGTCCTGTTTCCTCGGGAACTCCAAGGAGAATATTCATATTCTGAATTGCCGAGCCTGACGCACCTTTTCCCAGATTGTCAAATCGGGCAGTTAAGATAATTCTGTCTTCGTTTCCGAAAGCGGAAATTTCCATATCGTCTCTTCCGGAGTAGGAATTGGCGGATAAGAATCCCTCTTCATCTGGAGTTTCTTCAAAATGCACAATTTTGCTGTTATAAGTTTCTCTATAAATTCTTCGGACATCTTCTAAGTTGCCTTTTAAATTCTTTGTAAAGAGCGGAACTGTAACTTCCATTCCGCTGTAAAAATCGGCAACTATTGGTGAAAAACAAGGAAGATTTTCAAGTCCCGAAATCTTCGCCATCTCTTTAAGATGCTTATGAGACTGGGAAAGACCATACTGTCT
>JAZROF010000009.1:0-18188 GCA_045648565.1 Clostridia bacterium
TGGCAAAAGCGGTTTTACCTTTGCAAGTGAATATGGACTCCGTTATCACGGACTGCCTGAAGGTGCAGATGCATCATTCTTCCTCTGCAAAGAGTTAATACCCGGATATTTAAGCGGTATCACGGGTGAGTATGGACCACCGGAGGTATATCTTTTCCCTGAGGAAGAAGCAGAGGAATTTGATAAAAAATTCCCTTATAAAGAAAAACTAAAACTCCCGGGACAACTTTTCTAATAACGAATGTGCGGCACCTCGTTGAGGTGCCGTCTGTTTTTTATATAAATACAAAGTAAAAAACGATAAAATATTGACATTATTCTATTTTTGGTATATAATATAGATAAATGAGGTGTTGAAATGGATATACTAACAATAAAAGAAGCGAGTTTAATGTGGGGAATTTCTGTAAGAAGAATTACAGTTTTGTGTAATGAGGGCAGAATTATTGGCGCAAAGAAAATTGCAGGCGCTTGGCTTTTACCAAAAGATGCAGAGAAACCTGCTGATGCGAGAATTAAATCAGGTAAATATACCGATTGGAGAAATAAAACAGATATGGCATCTAATGATTTTGAAAGCAATTTAAAAAATCTAAAAGGAACATTTGCAGTAGAGAGTATGACCGTTAGTGAAGAAAGTATTAAAAACCTCAAAAGAATTGATAGCGGTAAAGTAAGCTATACTGATGTAATCGAAGAATTGAAACTTAAATATATGCAGAGGGTGTAACTATGTTTTCAAAGTATGATGTTTATACAACCACACAATCTATCTATTGCTATCCCGATAGTAATGTGTTGAAAAACAAATTGAATATAAGAGATAATAAACTTCTCAAAACTGCTGAAGAAGAAATTACACTTATTAAACAAATGGAACTTTTGAAAAATCCGATTAAGGGTAATTTTTCAAGAGCTCATCTTATGAATATACACAAGTTCATTTTTGAGGATATTTATCCTTTTGCCGGAAAAATCAGACGAGAGCAAATAAGTAAAGCAGATACGATGTTTTATCCACCGAACTTGATTGACAGAGAACTTGATAAAGTGTTTGCCAAAATAAAAGAGAAAAATATGCTTAGAGAAACTGACGAAGAAAAGGTTTTTGATAATTTGGCATATGTGATGGCAGAACTTAACATTATACATCCCTTTAGAGAAGGCAATGGACGTTCTATCCGTGAATTTATCCGTCTTATGGCAAAGCGTATGGGATGTGACCTGAATTGGGGGAATGTAGATAAAGAAGAGCTCTTAGAAGCATCAATTTTGTCTGTTGATGATTATAGGGTGTTGATAAGAATACTTAAGGCAAGTGCAGATTGATTTAAAACGTATAATTACTAGTGTGGTTGTGAGGTCTGCTGACTGCATCAGCGGTCAATAAGACCTCACGTTTATTTTAAAGATTATATGTCAGGAGGTGTGATATGGAGTCTATTCAAACAATTTTTAATAACAGAGAAATTGCTATTGGAATATGGTTGATTATTGCTATAATTGGGTTGAGTTTTATGAAACCGATGCGAGATGCAATGAAAACTATCATCCCTATATTGTTAAGCAAGAAATTTGTTGTTTTTTACCTTGTCTTTTTCGCTTTTCTTTATATCGTTATTTATTTACTCGAAAAAACAAGGTTTTGGGATATGAGTTTACTTAAAGACACTATCTTTTGGGTTGTATTTGTACAGTTTCCTTTGTTTGCTAAGACAATAGAAAAAGCAAAAGATGGGCGCTTTTTTAGAAAAATTATAAAGGAAAACCTTGCATTTATCGTTATCATAGAATTTTTTCTTGGTTTTTGGACATTTAATATATGGTTAGAATTGGCTCTTGTGCCTATTACTGTTTTGGTATCGGCAATATATGCCTTTGTTGAACATAAAAAACAACATAAAAGAACAAAGCATTTTGTAAACGGCTTATTTGCTATTTGGGGAATTATAGTTGTTGTATATTCAATTTATAACACCATTAGGTTTCCGGAGCAAATTTTCAATCTTGACACAGTTAAAAGTTTTTCAATTCCTCTTGTTTTGCTTTTGTTAAATCTACCTGTAGTATATGGATTAGCTTTATATTGTGGGTATGAACAATTATGTATTAGATTAAAAGGTTCAAAGCTCGAAAAACTTAAGATGAAAATTCTGCTTATACGGTATTCAGGAATAAAACTATCAAAAGTTACAGCGGTAAGAAATAAGATTTCCGAAACAATTATGGTTAGTACTACTGCTGCAGATTTGAAAAAGAATCTAAACAAACTTGAAAAACATTTATCGTTACAAATAGGAGAAAATTATATGAGACGTTCACGATTTTATATTGCTATGTGCATATTGACATTCGTTGTGAGTTTAATAGGACTAATATGGGCGAATTCAAATATAACTTTTAATGACATCTTAGCATGGAATATTAAAATTGATTTTGTTAGAATAAAGCAAATAGCAACCTATATTTTTTCTGCAATAATAGGTTGTGGAATTTTCGCACTAATTTATGCAATTGGCTTTAGCAAAAAGAAATATGAAGAAATATCTCAAATTAAAAAATTCATTTTATTCGAATTACTGTCAGCTGTTAGACGTCAGGAGCATCAGTTGCAAGAATTTCTTCCGTTGGAGGAGCCCGAGGTTCTATACACTTCGTATGTAGTCAATGCTTATGAAATTGAGACAGCTTGCAGCAGGGTATTAGATGGCTATGTTAACATTCTCAAAGTGTGGGAACGAGAAGATATTGAATACTTGAAAATGTATGCAATGGCAGTTGTTAATGATATAGATATAGCACGTGAAGAGTTTGAAAAATATAATATTGAGTCTTTTGTTAAACATTATAAAGATAAAGTGGCATCTGCGCCGCAAAGTAAGGAATTTAATAATTTTACATACCTTCTAAAAACCGATTTAGAAAAATATGTTGATAAGATAAAAATCATATGCGAAGAGTTTAAGCATTATTGATATTTGTGGCAACATTTTGGCAACAAAATATTGAAAAGCCAATAGAATTATGGTAATATATAGAATATAACCACTACGAAACACGGTTTATTAACTAATTCAGTTGAGGTTACAAATCCATGAGCGAGTGGGAGTAATAACGCAAACAAAAAGCCCTGAGTTTCAGGGCTTTTTTGCATAAAAATGATACCGCAAAATTTTTCAAATACAATAATATTTTGTAGAATAATATTGCGTTTTTTTGTTTTATATGATATAATTATTTCATATGATTTTAAAAAGCTTTGGTATCTTGTTACCATAGTTAAATTATAAAATGTAATAAATTTAAAACAATTAATACAAGAGGAGATGGTAATATGTTACCAATTATTTCGTTGTGTGGCATTGTTATAGGCTTATGCTTGTTGATTTTTTTAGCCTATAAAGGCCATTCTATCATTTGGGTTGCACCTTTGTGTGCTATTGTTGTAGCAGTATTGGGTGGAATTAATATTTTGAGTGCGTATCTTGGCGATTACATAAAAGGAGTGGCAGATTATATAGTTTCCTGGTTCCCTGCGTTTTTCCTTGGTGCAGTTTATGGAAAGATTATGGATATGACGGGTTCTGCCCGTTCTCTTGCAAACAAGTTGGTTTCTATAATTGGCCCTAAGTTTGCTGTAGCGGCAGTTGTTATTCCTTGTCTTTTAATGACATTTGGCGGAATATCCTTATTTGTTGTTGTGTTTGTTATTTATCCAATGGGTTATGCAATATACCGTGAGGCGAATTTACCAAGAACACTTCTTCCGGGGGCAATTGCTTTTGGTGCATTTGGTATAACTATGACGTGTATACCTGGTTCTCCTCAAATTCAAAACATTATTCCTACTACATATTATGGAACTACCGCGGCAGCTGCACCGCTGATGGGTATTGTGGGAGCAGTTTTAATTGGAGTTCCGGGTTATCTGTATTTAGAATGGCGTTGTCGAAATGCACGCAAAAAAGGATTGGGATTTGTTGAAGATGAAAAATATAAAGATAATGCACTTTCTTCTGTTGAGCAACCGTCATGGCATTGGCTGAGCGGCTTACTACCATTAGTTGTTGTTGTGCTTATGCTAAATGTTTTACCTGGAATGTTAGCCAAAGCCGGAATTGCTGAATGGACTACAAGTCAGGCGATAGTAGTTGCGTTAATTGGCGGAATAGTAGTAACTTGTCTTATGAACATAAAACAGTTTAAAGTTCTTTTGCCGGCAATTAATGAAGGAGCAAACGGCTCATTGACGGCCATTATGAATACTGCATGTGCCGTAGGGTTTGGCTCTGTTGTTAAAATAGTTCCCGGTTTTGCACTTCTTAAAAATGCAATGTTAAATATGCCGGGCAGTATTCTTTTTTCTGAGGCGGTTGCTGTTAATGTATTAGCAGGTGCAACAGGCTCTGCTTCCGGCGGTATGTCTATCGCACTTGAAGCCTTGGCACCTCAGTATTTAGAAAAGGCTACGAGTATTGGAATGAATCCGGAATTATTGCACAGAGTAGCAGCTTTGGCATCAGGCGGATTAGATACACTGCCACATAATGGTGCAGTTTTAACTTTACTCGCTGTGTCTAATTGTAAGCACAAAGAATCATACATAGATATTTGCGTTACTTCTTGTATTATTCCGGTAGTTGTATCTTTGCTTATATCTTTGGTTTGGGGATTATTTATTTAAATATGATTAGTGTGGCAGTAATCAAGAATACTATGTTCTTGAATTTTAGAGAACTTTTTTGTTTGCGAGAACGCTAATTGTATCTAAATAGATTATGAACCTAAAAGTAAAGGGGACACCATTTGAAAGATTAACCTTGTGTGTTAAATGGAAAAATGTCGATTTTGTTAAATAAAAAAAGATGCTGTTGTGATACAACAGCATCTTTTTAGTTTTATAAATTTGCAAGTTCTTGTGTGATCTGTAAGAACTTATCGATGTCATCAAGTGAGTTACAGTGAAGCGGTGATATTCTTACAGCACCATCCATATCAAAGGACTCAAGCATACGCTTTGAGTAAATACTGCTTGAAAGGCGGTCATAAACAATTACACCGCGTTTTTCGTATTCACGGACAGCCTCGGTATATCCGATATTATCAAATCCCATAGCGAGAATTAGATCTCTTGTTGTCAAATCTTCATAGTCCAAAAACACCTTTACGTTTTTAATATGTCGAAGGCCCGGGATTTCTGGAGTTCCTTCAAGCATTCTATAAAGAAGTGCTCTTTCCTGAAGTTTAATTCTTGTCATACCTTCTACAAATAGCTCTCTTCTGTCTGTAGAATCAATATACTTTTCGCCTAACCAACATACATAGTCAACAATCGTTGTAATAGCAGCATACTGTGCAGGAGCCGGGCTTCCAAGTTCCCATACATTAGAGGCATTTCCCGCAAGTTTGTGGTGAGGGAACTTTGCAACTCTGTCAGAAACCCAACCAATACCCGAACCACGATAGCCGAAGAATTTATACGGAGCAATGTTAATACCATCTACAGGCGTCTCTTCAAGGTCAATAACACCGTGGGGAGCGTGCTGAACACAGTCAACAACTATGTATAAATCCGGTTTCTTTTCTCTTGCCTGACGGATGATTTCTTTTATGTCATAAATAGCACCGGTAATGTTTGAAGCGTACATAACGCTGAGAAGAACGGTATTTTCGTCAACGAGTGCTGCAACTGTTTCAGGATCTACACCGCCTGTAACTTTGTTGCTCTGTGCAACTCTAAGTTCGCATCCTGTTTTTTCTGCATAATATGAAGCTGCATCAAATGCGGATGGATGCTCAAGTACGGATGTAACAATGTTTGTGCCGTCTACGTTTTCTGCAATTGTTCCAACTATCTGGAATATAAGCTGTGAAGCTGTTAAAGATGTGAGAATGCTGCCTGACTGAGGTGCATTAAAAATTGTACGAATGTCATCTTCGCCTTTCTTTTGTACGTCCTGAAGATAAAGTGCCATTTTATGAATTCTTTCAGGACAGTCCGGAATTGCGTCTAATTCGTTGAAAACTTCCTCCACTTTTTTGAGTCTGAAAGAGCCACCTGCATTATCAAAAAACAGTCTTTCTCCTACAAACTTATCTTCGTTTAAGTATAGGAACTGGTCCTGTACTTCCTTCATAATTTCTTTGCTAAATGCTAAACCATTAGGATATTCCATTTTTATCTCTCCTTTTAAATACATAAATTTCCATTTTCTAAAATACACTCATCGTCAATGTAGGCAGTTGGTGTCCTAAATACCATATCAATATGGTACGGACTGCTTACTGTTCCGCCAAAACCTACATTATCGCCACAGGCAAGATGGATTGTGCCGCCACAGCCCTCATCCTCAAGCATTCTGCCGCTTAAGGTACACATAGGATTCAAACCAAAACCAATCTCGCCAATGTAATATACATTCGGGTCGTTAAAGCTTTCAAGTAGCTTTGCGAATGTTTCTGCCTGCTTTCCGCCTTCGATGTTTATAATTTTGCTGTCCTTAATTGTAAGCTTTATGTCGTCTGTAATAAGACCAAGCAGCGGGTGAGGTATGCTGCCGTCTATATACACAACACCGTTTCCGGTGCCTTCGACTGCACAAGTGGCACATTCAATGTCCGGCGGAGAGGAAGAAACCCCGGGTGTGAGACTTCGTCCAAATTGCGCAAATGGGCTACGCCCTTTTATCGAGCAGGTAAAGTCAGTTCCTTTTTCAGTTGTAATTCTGCAGACATCTTTATCTCGTAGTTTATCCGCAACCTTTGCACATATTTTTCCCACTTCGTCAAAATCACAGAAGAGAGCACCCTTCTCCATCATTTCTGTTGAATAGTCCACCATATTAACAAAACGCGCACCCTTTGCAACAGCATCCTTTCTCGCCTGCGAGTGGAAAAGGGAAAACTTTGTGCATCCAAAGATAACATCGGCGGAGACCATAGCTGATGCAATACACTGTGGTGGCTGCTCGCCATGCATATTTCTTTCACTCATCATAACCATGGAACGATTGGGATAGCTTTCAAGAGCATCCCACATAATCTTTGCCACGGCATAGCTTGATGGATCCGTAACAACCAGAATGTTTTCATCTTTCTGGCAATTGGAACAGGTTGTAAGAAGTATCTCTGCTGCTGATATGTTTTTCATAAATTTTCACATCCTTTAGAGTAAAATACAACTTGCATACAAGTTGTATTTTATATTATACAAAATTAAATATTTTTTGTCAAGAAGAAATTCTGCTTGTATGCAAGGAAAATTTATGATATAATTAAAATTAAGAAAATATATTTTAGGTTTGGAGGAAAATATGAAACAAGATAAATATGACAGCCTTAGCACAAAGGCTTATGATAAGATAAAGCGTATGATTTTAAGTGGTGAGTTAAAGCAAGGTCAGGCAATAAGTATAAATTCTATGGCTGCAGCATTAGATATAAGCCGTACACCTGTAACTAACGCGTGTCAAAAGCTTGAATTTGAAAAACTTTTGACTGTCTTGCCAAAGCAGGGGGTGCTTATAAATACAATCTCACTGGAAACGGCATGCGGAATATATGAGCTTCGTGCAGCTATTGAGTCGTATAACGCAAAGCGTGTTTTAGACAAACTTACAGTAAATGACATCGAAACCTTAGAAGAATCTGTAAAAAAACAACACGAGTATTATAAAGAGTCCAATAGCCTTATGTTTATGGATGAAGACATATTTTTTCATAAATATATTCTTGAAAAAAGCGTTAATCACGAACTGCTGTTTGTTATAAATCAGCTTTACGACAGGGCATATATTCTGGGTGCAAAAAACAGTAGTCCGACACGAATGGAGAAATCCATAATCGAGCATGAAAAAATCTTAAGTGCCATAAGACATAAAAATAAACAAGCGTTTGCTGATGCAATAGAAGAAAATATTCTTAACGGCTTCAGAAGTCTTGCAAATAGGTTTTTGGGTGAATAAAACAAAAGTAAAGGAGAAAATATTATGAGAAAGAAACTTCAAGACAAAATGTTTGAGATAAGCTATCTTATCGAACTTTTTATATCGCTTATTGTGAGTGTTGCAGTAGTAATTCTGGCTGTGCGGATAGTGATAGATATGTTTAATCTTTCATTTATTGAAAAAGGAATTGATTCGCTAGTTGTGATTTTGGATAAGGCAATTACACTTGCTATTGGTGCCGAGCTTATAAAAATGCTTTGCAAACACACCCCTGAAACAATTATAGAGGTTTTAGCATTTGCCCTTGCCCGGCAGTTAATAGTAGGACATACCGAACCGTGGGAAAATTTGGTTACAGTTGCAGCTATTGCGATACTTTTTGTAGTCAGAAGATTTTTGCTTAATCGTCATGATATGGTAGAAACTCCCGATGGCCTTGTAGAGATTGATGATAAGGAGAGTGCAGAATAATTTTTCGGCCCGACTTGACAAAAGTCGAATTGTGTCAAATAAAGTCGGAATAAAAAAGCACCGCCGTTCGGCGGTGTTCCTTAGGGATTAACCGCCCCAAAATCACAATTTTGGCAGATAACCGCGTCAAAAATTCTCACAATCCGTGTCAAGGATTCTTCGAATTTTTTCCTTGTTCTATGCTCAAAATTGAGGTTTTTGTGGTGCAGAGCAGTTTTGGGTTAGATATTTTTCGTCTCAGAGAAGTCATAAAAAATGCAGGCATACTGGCGTATGTCTGCATTTTTTTGCGCACTATCAGCGGAAAATAACAAGCCAAAACCGATTCCTCCCTAAGGAGCACCGCCGTTAGTCAAGGGAGGCAAAGTTGCATCTAAGCTTCATATCCCGTATATTCATTTGAGTATAAACCGCAATGAATTGCCTTACGGTATGAATTGAAATTAATGATTTTAAAACACCTATAAACAATAAATAAAAATACCCCTGATAGAATTGCTATCAGGGGTTTATTATTCATACATATCATAAACGGTTTTGCTTAAGGCTTTTACTTCATCTACAACCCTTTGAGGGGATAAGACCTTAACTTTATTACCAAAGCTTAAAAGCCAACCTAAAAACATTGGACTTGCACTTATGCTTAAAATTGCAATAAAATGCTCGTCATCTTTTTTTATTGTTGTAATATCTTTTCCAAAACGGTCAATCATAACGCCGATTAAACTGTTGTGGGCGAGAATTTCCACTCTTTCGTCATTTCCGCCGAACATATTAAAGGTTTTATTGGTATATTCGGCTATATCAAAGGTTGCTTCCGGTTTTGCAGATATTTCCTCAGTAACGGAAATATTACTCATCTTATCGACACGAAAGTGGAGAATTTTATTATGCTTATCGCTATACGCTATAAGATAATAATTGTTATCCACAAGAGAAAGCCCGATGGGCGATTGAATATACACCTCACCATTTCGCTTAAATTCTTGTTTTTTATCGATAGTCCACTCAAAGTACTTAAAAGATATTTTACGATTCTTGGAAATCGCATTATGAATTGCGTCAATATTATAATAAATCTGCTCATTCGATGTTTTAACTCTTCCTGATACGAAAACCTGTCTTTGCAAAGCCCTGGCGTTATAAGCGCTTGTCATTTTTGAGAGCTTTTCGATAAGCTGAGCAGATTTTTTTTCAGTAATAAATTTCGATGCAGAAACAGCGTCGACCAATAGCTTAAGCTCTGGAAGCTCAAGATTATTTGAGCCTACAAAATAAAGATTTGACCGCGATTTAATTGTCTGTACATCAAGACCGAAGTTTTCTAATGTTTCAATATCATCATAAAGGGCCTTTCGCTCAACCGAAATTCCACAAGAAGAAAGCCGATCAATTAACTGTGGAGTGGACAGAGGATGGTTTTCATCAGTTTCCTCAATTAAAATTTTGGCAAGATATAAAAGCTTTGCCTTGCCGCCTTCTGACCTGCCCATAATTTGCCCTCCTGAAATTAGTCCTCTAAAATATCTTTTGGAATATCTTCCGGAATATCCTCTTTAGGTGCTTTGGCTTTCTTTAAAACCTTAACATCTTTAGCATCAAGCTGTTTTATAACCATATCATCATCGTCGCCAAACCTAACCTTGATTTTACCTTTAAGAGTTTCAGATTCAACAACAACGCCTTTTCCTTCGCTACATTCAACAAGAGAACCCTTTGGAGGAACAACCTTAAGCATCTCGTCATAAACATTTTGTTCATATTCAAGGCAACACATAAGACGACCGCAAACCCCTGAAATCTTGGTTGGATTTAAGGACAAGCCCTGCTCCTTTGCCATTTTGATTGAAACGGGGTGGAAGTCATTTAAAAATGTGGAGCAGCAAAGAGCCTTTCCGCAAATTCCTATTGCACCAAGGGATTTAGCCTCATCGCGAACACCAATCTGGCGAAGCTCAATCCTTGTTTTAAAAATCCCTGCAAGGGTTTTAACAAGGTCACGAAAGTCAACTCTGCCTTCAGCGGTAAAATAAAATAAAATTTTACTGCGGTCAAAGGTATATTCGGCATTTACAAGGTGCATATTCAGCTTATGCTCTGTAATTTTTTCGTTGGCAATTCTAAATGCCTCTTTTTCTTTTTCTTTATTTGTTTCAAGTTGGTTATAATCAGCATTTGTGGCAATTCTCGTTATTGGTTTAAGAGGCTGAACAACCTCGCTTTCATCAACCATTTTGTTGACGATTGCAACTGTTCCAAACTCAACCCCACGGGCAGTTTCAACAATAACGCCCATACCAATGTCAACCTTATTGCCCTTTGGTGCAAAATAATATATTTTACCGGCTGTATTAAACCTTATTCCAATTATCTCTATCATACAAAACCTCCCAACATTCAGAAAGCATACAGGTTATAATAAGAGTATACTTTCCTCTTTGCTTGATATATTTAGTGTATCGGATCGCAATATCCAAAAGATGCAATGGTGCATCTTTTGGAATATTTTGGCAGAATTTTCTAAGTTCATCTTGTTTATCTAAATTAACAATACTTCCGCCCTCTTTAAAATACAGGCAGTCGCGAAACCACATTGTTATTGTTTTCATCATAAAGTTGGTATTATGGGAAAAGCCCTTTAAGGTATTTATCGCTTCATATAGAGATTTCCCAGAGGAGAAGGAAAGAGAGCAAAGGGCTTTTATAATCGTATCCCTGTTATTTTGTGCTTCATTATCCTCCATTAAAGAAATTGCACCTCCGATACTTCCGTCGCTCATAGCGGAAATGGTTTTAATAGTAGTATCGGATGCAGAAAAGTTGTCTTTAAGATAGCTTTCGACAGTTTCTTTTGAAAGAGCGTTAAATTTTAAATTTACTGCACGGGATAAAATTGTAGGCAGGAAAGCATTTGTGTTTTCCGCAATTAAAATGACCGTGCAATATGGCGGTGGCTCTTCAAACACTTTTAAAAGACTGTTTTGAGCCGTTTCATTAATTGTATCCGCCTTTGGAACAATATAGATTTTTCTCTCAGAATAAAAAGGCTTTATATAAATTTCCTTTTTCATTTCGCGGATTGTTCCAACTAAAATATCAGAGGAGGATGCCCCCTCATCATATAATTCGTTGCTTATAATTCTTATATCGGGGTGAGTTTTCCTCTCTGCCATAAGGCAGCTTTTACAAACTCCGCAAGGCTCACCACTGTTGCTGTTTTCACAAAGAATAGCCTTAGCGAAGGCAAGGGCGGCGGAAAAACGACCGACGCCCGATTGCCCTTCAAATATATACGCATGGCCAACTCGGGAGGTGGAAATAGAATTTTTGAGAACTGATTTTATGTTTTCGTGACCATAAATCTTATCAAATTCCATAATAACCTCCCAAAAATATTTTTAGAACTTAATTCTTTCGCTTATATAAGCTACAAGGTCAGAGATTGCAACTCTTTCCTGCTCCATAGAGTCACGATGACGAACTGTAACCATATTATCTTCTTCTGAATCAAAGTCGTAGGTAATACAGAACGGTGTTCCAATTTCATCCTGTCGACGATAACGCTTACCGATACTTCCTGACTCATCATATTCACACATAAATTCACTTGCAAGAGCGGAGTAAACCTTAAGTGCACCCTCTGAAAGCTTTTTGGAAAGAGGAAGAACTGCCGCCTTAATAGGAGCAAGAGCCGGATGGAATCTCATAACTGTTCTTATATCGTTCTTTTCAGCGTCCACAACCTCTTCGTCATAAGCCTCGACCATAAATGCGAGAGTAACACGGTCAGCACCAAGAGATGGCTCAACGCAGTATGGTGTGTATTTTTCACCTGTTTCGCTGTCGCAATATTCCATCTTTTCACCACTGTGGTTTGAGTGCTGAGTTAAGTCAAAGTCAGTTCTGTCAGCAATACCCCAAAGCTCACCCCATCCGAATGGGAACATAAACTCAATATCAGTTGTTGCGTTGCTATAGTGAGAAAGCTCTTCAGGGTCGTGGTCGCGAAGTTTAATATTTTCTTCGGCAACCCCCAAAGATAAAAGCCAGTTTTTGCAGAAGTCTTTCCAATATTTAAACCACTCAAGGTCAGTTCCCGGCTTACAGAAAAATTCAAGTTCCATTTGCTCAAACTCACGAGTTCTGAATGTGAAGTTACCCGGTGTGATTTCATTTCGAAAAGATTTACCAACCTGCCCAATACCAAATGGGATTTTCTTTCTTGAAGTTCTTTGAACATTCTTAAAGTTAACGAAAATACCCTGTGCTGTTTCAGGTCTTAAGAAAATCTCGTTCTTAGAGTCCTCTGTTACGCCCTGAAAAGTCTTAAACATAAGGTTGAATTTTCTTATATCTGTAAAGTTATGCTTTCCACATTCAGGACAAGCAAGTTCATTTTCCTTAATATAATCCATCATCTTCTGGTCAGACCAGCCATCAGCACTAACCCCGCCCATATCTTCAATAAGCTTATCAGCACGGAATCTTGCCTTACATTCTTTACAGTCCATAAGTGGGTCAGAAAATCCGCCAACGTGACCTGAAGCTACCCAAGTTTCAGGATTCATTAAAATTGCAGCATCAAGACCTACATTATAAGGACTTTCCTGAATAAACTTTTTCCACCAAGCTTTTTTAACATTGTTCTTAAGCTCAACCCCAAGCGGGCCGTAATCCCATGTATTTGCAAGACCGCCGTAAATTTCGGAGCCAGGATAAACAAAACCTCTTCCTTTGCAAAGTGCAACCACTTTTTCCATTGTCTTTTCTTGATTCTTCAAAATGTATAACACCCTTTCCTGTTTTTATTACACATAGATACATTATATAACATTTAGAGAATAATTGCAAGGGGTTTTACGAAAAAACGGGGCAACGGCGGTGCTCCTCAGGGAGGAATCGGTTTTGGCTTGTTATTTTCCGCTGATAGTGCGCAAAAAAACGCAGACATACGTCAGTATGCCTGCATTTTTTATGACTTCTCTAAGACGAAAAATTCCTAACCCAAAACTGCTTTGCACCACAAAATCTCGATTTCGAGTGCAGAACAAGGCAAAAATTCGAAGAATCCTTGCCGGATTGTGAGAATTTTTAACACCGTTATGTGCCGAAATCGTGGTTTTTGGGCGTTTTATCCCTAAGAAGTCCCGCCGAAAGAGGAGCAAAAGCTCCTCTTTTTCTATTCTATTATTAAATATTCAGGATTGCTCATTGCAAGAATTTGTGCCATATAGCTTTCAGGTGAGTGCAGACTTGCAATTGACTTATCCCCTCCACCGCCTTTGTGAAAAACCGAAGCAATAGTTACTAAATTTTCCAGTCCTATTTCCTGTGCTATTACTTTATATGGATCTTTACCAAACTTAATGCATACTGCTCCAAAATAATAAAGACTATCCGCAATCGCACCAAACTGTCCTTTAATTTTTTCTAAGAAATCATTGTTTTGAGCTTTATTTAAAATTTCCAAGCCTTCATTTTTATATTTATTTAATATTCCTTTTTCTAATGGTATACTCTTCCATTCATTATTTTTGTTTTTAACCTTTGTGTTCCCACATTCTATAAAATCCATTATAATTTTTTCATAATATTTTCCATAATCTTCTACGCCGCCAATAGTTCCGGAAAGAGTTTCAACTGTTGATTTAACCTGTTTGCTTTGATTGAAATTTTCAATTTCTATTAAATCAAAATTATTTTTATCACTAATTGTTTTATAAATCTCCTCAATATTTTGAGATTGCTCTATGGCAACACTTTCAGTATAAACACTTAATGACGGAAATTTAACATCCTTTCCATATCTTTCATACCCCCACTCCTTTGGCACTATCAATGGCACTAAATCATTTTCGCTTATGATATTATAAATATAATTATATTTATCACTTTTTGCATCAGTTTTGCGTGTAACTCTTGGAGAGGCAAAAGTATATGCATGTATATTATTCTTGTTAATTTTACCCATTTCTCCAAGCTGTGCAGCAGAAATATTAGCAACTGCCCCTCCACGGCTGAATCCTGTTATCCAAAGCTTAATATTATCGGTTTTATTTCCAACATATTCATTAACTGTTTTTGTCACCTCATTAGCTGATGCTAAAAAACCTTTATGTGTTTCGCCTGTTCCTAAATTTAAATTACTTACCCACTCATTGCCGTATACTCCACCTCTTACCGAAACTGCAACCAATCTGTATTGTTTATCATCTACATTTATTGATTTTTCTGCAATTGTAAAAGCGACTTTATCCGCTATATCATTTAAGGATTTATCATAATTATATGTTTTAATATTTGAAAACCCTAAATTTTGATAAAACTCGATAATGTTTTTATCCCTTTGAAAGTTTCCCTCCTCTCCCCAATGCATATCGGACTCTTTTGAAGAAAAAGACGAAACAGAAAGTCCGACGGATGCCTGAGCCAATGCGTGGTTATATTCCTTTGATGAGGCTATAAAAAATTTATCGCTATAGTCTATTTTTGCATATTTTTCACTATTCCTAAGCTTAACCTTAACAGGCATTGTTTGAATAATATATACCTCCTTATCTGAAAGCATAGTTTTCCCACCTACTATTTCCCCTGCAAGGTATGGTGAAATCATAATTTCATCATCCTTAGTTATAACATCATAGGGCATTCTTTCGCCAAAAATTTTAACTTCGTTGTTTTTAGTATCTATTTCAAGTTGACCATTATTATTTGCCACAATTTTGTTTTGAGTTTTTTCATATTTAACTCCTACCCCATTTAAAATATCTTCTACGGAAACATAAATTTTTTCATCGACTTCGTCTTTGCCTGCAGTAATTTTTTTGTCGTTAATATAAATTTCTATTTCATTATCGCTATTTAATATAACAATAACTGCTGTTAAAATAATAATTAATATAGCTATTAATAATCCTGTAAATGTTTTCTTCTTCAAAACAAAAATCACCCACCAAAGTATAATAATGCTAAACTGGATATGTCTGTATTTTTTGGACATAATAGCAGTAATTATTATATATTATACGCAATAGGAGTGATTGTATGTCATATAATGCAAGAACCGACCTTGCAATTGAGGCTCGGGAAATGTATATGGAGGCTTCGAAAATAGAGAGTGAAATTGACGGAGTTGATGTTAAAACAGAAACACCTTTTGAAGGAACAAAAATCTCACGGGTTACAATTGCTACAGAAAAAGGAGCAACCATTTTGAAAAAACCTTTGGGAAACTATATAACTGTTGATATTCCAGCATCAATATACAATGAGCAGACCACATATGAAAAAGTTTGCCAGGTTGTTGCAAAAGAGTTATCTGCACTTATAGATAAGAAAAATAAAGAAACCGTTTTAGTTGTAGGACTTGGAAATCGAAATGTAACACCTGACGCATTAGGTCCTGCCGTTGTTGACTCTCTGCTTGTAACAAGGCATTTAATTGAATATATTCCCGAGGAAATAGATAAACGGCTTCAGCCTCTTTGTGCTATTGCCCCGGGAGTATTAGGAATAACAGGAATTGAAACAATGGAGATTGTTAAAGGAATTTGCGAAAAAGTAAACCCATCTCTGCTGATTGTGATAGACGCTCTATGTTCAAGAAATATGAAAAGAATTAATACAACAATTCAAATTTCCGACACGGGGATAACACCTGGTGCGGGAATTGGTAATAATCGTATGGCATTAAATAAAGAAACCTTAGGCGTTCCCGTTATAGCTATCGGAGTCCCGACCGTAGTTGATGCAGCAACAATAACAGGTGACACCATTGACATTTTAATAGGTAATTTGCGGGAAAATGCCAAGGAAAATAAACCTCTTTACAAAATGCTGACAATTATAAACGAAGAAGACAAATATCCTCTTATAAAACAATCCTTATCGGAAAATATTGGAGATTTTATTGTTACGCCAAAAGAAATTGACCGTGTTATCGATGATATTTCATCAGTGATTGCCAATAGCATAAATATTTCCGTTCACAAAGGAATTACACTTTCAGACATAGACAGATATAAATAAAGGATGCCGCTTTGGCATCCTTTATTTATAATTCTCAAAAAATTCTTTAATTTTTTCAAAGCTTTCGTCACTTAATGCGTGTTCAATTTTACAGCTATCTTCATAAGCAGTTTCATCGCTTACCCCAAGATGAATAAGGATTTTAGCTATAATATTATGCCTCTCATAAACTCTTTCCGCAATTTCTCTTCCTTTATCAGTAAGAAAAAGACCGCCGTCCGCATCAACCGTTATATATCCATCTTCCCGAAAGTTTTTCATTGCAACAGAAACGCTTGGCTTTGAAAAACCAAGTTCATTGGCAACATCAATGCTTCGGACTGTTCCTTTTTTCTTGCTGATTGATAAAATCGCTTCAAGATAATTTTCAGCTGATTCTTTAATTATCATATTAACTACCTCGTTTATTTTACTATTAACATTCTATCATATTAAAAAAAATTTGTCAAACTGACAAATTTTGTTAAAATACTTGACAAATAATACAAGTTATGCTAAACTAACTAATGTGTTAGTTGAAACTAACTGCTTTATATACTTTTAAGGAGGAGCTTTATATGACTTTAAAGGATGCTAAAATTGGCCAAACAGTAAAAGTAGTAAAAATCCAAGGTGAGGGTGCTATAAAAAGGCGAATTATGGATATGGGTATCACAAAAGGTACTGAAATATATGTCCGAAAATTTGCTCCTCTTGGCGACCCTATGGAGGTTCACGTCAGAGGTTACGAGCTTTCAATCAGGAAAGCGGATGCTGAAATTATTTTAGTTAATTAAAGTTTAAAATACAGTTTGTTTAAGCTAATGTATGGAGGTATATAATGTCAATTAAAATAGCTCTTGCCGGAAATCCTAACTCCGGTAAAACCACTTTGTTTAATGCTTTAACCGGTTCAAATCAATATGTTGGCAACTGGCCGGGTGTTACTGTTGAAAAAAAAGAAGGTAAACTAAAAGAAAATCAAGACGTTACACTTACAGACCTTCCCGGTATCTACTCCCTTTCGCCATATACTTTAGAGGAGGTTGTTGCAAGAAACTATCTTATTCACGAAAGACCGGATGCAATACTTAATATTATTGACGGAACAAACCTTGAAAGGAATTTATATCTTACCACGCAGTTAATTGAACTTGGTATACCCGTTGCAATAGCAATCAATATGATGGATATTGTCCGTAAGAGGGGCGACAAAATTGATATAGAGAAGTTAAGTCAGGAAATAGGCTGTGAAATTATTGAAATTTCCGCTCTTAAAAATACCGGTATAGATGAGGCTGCCGAGGCTGCAATAAGGGCTGCAAAAAAGGGAAAACTTGTTCCAAAGCATAGCTTTTCAGGTGCCGTTGAACACGCAATTGCTCATATTGAAGAGGCGGCAGTACACCACCTACCGGAAGAGCAACAAAGATGGAATGCAATAAAAATTTTTGAGCGTGATGATAAAGTTTTAGAAGAGCTGAAAATAGATAAAGAAACTCTGTCACATATAGAAAAAGACATTAAAGCAGCTGAAATTGAATTAGATGATGATTCTGAAAGTATTATCACTAATGAAAGATATGAATACATAAGTCGTCTTACAAAAAAATGCTATGACAAGAAAAGTCTTGGAAGACTTACACTTTCCGATAAAATCGACAAAGTGGTTACAAATAAATTTTTGGCACTTCCAATTTTTGTTATTGCAATGTGGCTTGTATATAAGATCTCAATTGGCACAGTTGGTGACTGGACTGTTGG
>JAZROF010000010.1:0-1935 GCA_045648565.1 Clostridia bacterium
GCTATTCCGTCGAGCTGATGAAAAAGCTCTCCCTTATGGCGAGCCATTAAAATCGAAAAGGAAGAAAGAGGCACTTCTTTTGGAACGATTTTAGAAACCTCACCGAATGCCTGACTGTCCGTGATAACCATTTTTGGCGCACCTTTAAGGCTGTTTAATAGTCCCTCCAGCTCGCTTACCTGACAAACTAAAGCCGAGGCGTGAGTATCTAAAATTTCCCTTATTGTCTGCTGTTGAGGAAGAATAATTCTCCCTTTTGGCGCCGATTCATCAATAGGCGTAACAAGAATAACCGTATCGGATGCCTCGATTAAATCCGAAATAATAGGGAATTCCGCATTGGTTGTATTGATGGTCTTTCCCATAAGTTCTTTAAGAGCCTCAATTCCCGTTAAATTCTCCGCACTGACGCTTATTTCGTTTTCCTTAAGGTTAGTTAGTGGCTTAATGTCAGCCTTGTTATAAACAAGCAAATACGGAATTTTTTTACTGCTTAGTTTCTGCTCTAAAGTTTCTTCAATATCGGTTTTCCCGATTTCGCTGTCAATTACAATCAGGGCAATATCTATTTTATTTATAACCTGATTGGTCTTTTTTATTCGTAAAATTCCCAATTCACCCTCATCATCAAGGCCGGGAGTGTCGATAATTATAACAGGCCCAAGAGGAAGAAGCTCCATAGCTTTATAAACAGGGTCAGTTGTTGTCCCTTTAACAGGAGAAACAATAGCAATGCTTTGATTGGTTATTGCATTAATAAGGCTTGATTTTCCTGCATTTCGCCTGCCGAAGATTCCAATATGGATTCGGTCAGCCTTTAGAGTAGAATTCAAACTCATATTTATCACTCCTTTTTAAAAGCGGAAGTCTCGAAGTCCGCCCTCAATTTTTTCAAGATTATCAAGAAGAATCTGTCTTGTTTTCAGGTTAGGAACATTAACAGTTTCGCTCTCGATTAATGCCTCGCCGATTTTAACGGTTTCCTCTGTTGCGTAATCCTTTAAAAACTCTTTAAGAGTCATAAGAGCGTTAGGGTGACAGCAGTTTTGAATCTGTCCGTTCTTGGCAAGCATCATAAAGCGGTCTCCCGTTCTCCCCTCACGGTAACAAGCGGTACAAAAACTTGGGATAAAGCCAAGTTCCATAAGCCACCGGACAACCTCATCAAGAGTTCTCTGGTCGGAAACGTCGAACTGCTCTGTATCGTGCGGCCTTTCTTCGTCAGTATATCCGCCAACAGATGTTCTTGATGCCCCACTTATCTGGGAAACGCCCAGGCGAAGAAGTTTAGCACGAACAGCCTCAGATTCACGGGTTGAAACAATCATTCCCGTATAAGGAACCGAAAGTCTGATACAAGCAACAATTTTTGCAAAGGTTTCGTCGTCAATTCCGTTATCGAAAACGCTTGGGTCAATATCGGATGCCTTTTTAATTCTTGGAACGCTTATGGTGTGCGGGCCAACCCCGTGCACAGCTTCAAGATGCTCTGCGTGCATTAAGAGCCCTGCAAATTCATAGCGGTAAAGCTCAAGCCCGAAAAGAACACCAAGTCCAACATCGTCAATTCCACCCTCCATAGCTCGATCCATTGCTTCTGTGTGGTAGTCGTAGTTATGTTTAGGTCCGGTTGGATGAAGTCTTTCGTAGCTTTCCTTGTGGTATGTCTCCTGGAAAAGGATGTATGTTCCAATTCCCGCATCCTTTAGCTTTCTGTAATTTTCAACAGTTGTTGCTGCTATGTTTACATTAACACGGCGGATAGCACCGTTTTTATGCTTGATACTATAAATTGTATCAATACACTCTAAAATATATTCAATCGGGTTGTGAACAGGGTCTTCCCCCGCCTCAATTGCAAGTCGCTTGTGCCCCATATCTTGAAGAGCAATAACCTCGTTCTTAACCTCTTCCTGAGTAAGCTTCTTTCTTGGA
>JAZROF010000011.1:0-4786 GCA_045648565.1 Clostridia bacterium
ATTCGGCGGTACTTCTTAGGGATAAACCGCCCAAAAACCACGATTTCGGCACATAACGGTGTTAAAAATTCTCACAATCCGGCAAGGATTCTTCGAATTTTTGCCTTGTTCTGCACTCGAAATCGAGATTTTTGTGGTGCAAAGCAGTTTTGGGTTAGGAATTTTTCGTCTTAGAGAAGTCATAAAAATGCAGGCATACTGACGTATGTCTGCATTTTTTTGCGCACTATCAGCGGAAAATAACAAGCCAAAACCGACTTCTCCCTAAGAAGTACCGCCGTTAGTGCACTTTTATTTTATAATTAACTTTCTTATTATATCAACGGGAACTACCAAAAAGGAAAGAATGATAACGATTAACCACTCCTTAAAATTTAACCCTGCTGTTCTTAAAAAGCTGCCACCAAAATAAGTCATTAAAACTTGAATTAAAGCAACCAGGCCCATAACAACTAAAAAACTTTTATTTCGGGATAAGTTTTCAGTAAGGTCAATACCCTCTGTTCTTGTATTAAATGCATTGAAAATACCTGAAAAAACGAAGAAAGAAAAATATCCCGTAAAGAAAAATAAATCTTTAGCGTCAGCCCTAAATAAATTATGTATATTTTCAGACATAAACATAATCACACTAACAATGCAGATGAAAAAACCATCTGTTATAATGGCACTCCACATTTTTTTGTCAAGTATTGCCTCGTCACGCTTTTTTGGCTTTTCTAACAGATATTTTTTTAGTGCAGGCTCTCCACCAAAAGCGATTGCCGCAAGAGTATCCATAACGAGATTTACCCAAAGCATTTGCGTTATACTAAGAGGCTTAAAAACACCTACGACAAGACCAATAACTGAAACAGAAACCGCAGCAACATTAATGGTTAGCTGAAAGGTTATAAATTTTTTTATACTGTTATATATAGTTCTTCCATATAAAATCGCCTTTTTAATCGACGAGAAATCATCATCTAAAATCACTATATCTCCCGCTTCCTTTGCAACCTCAGTTCCGCTTCCCATGGAAAATCCAACATCTGCATTTTTTAAAGCGGGGGAATCATTTACTCCATCTCCAGTCATACCAACAACCAATCCACTGCTTTGTGCTACTCTTATAAGCCTGCTTTTATCCTCAGGAAGTGCGCGTGCGATGACTTTTATGCGGGGAAGTTTTTCCCGAAGCTCCGTATCGTCCAATAAATGCAGCTCTTCTGAGCTTAAAATAATATCTTCTTTTGAACATAATATGTTGCATTCTTTTGCTATTGCTGAGGCGGTGTCAACTCTGTCCCCTGTTACCATAGCGACCTGAATTCCTGCTCTTAATACATCTAAAACAGCACTTTTTGAGCTTTCTCTTATTGTATCTTTTATTGTTACTGCAGAAAGAAAGATTAAGTCATCAGGAATACCTTCTGTAATATTGCCTTCTTTAATTGCAAAGGCAATTATTCTTTCCGCCTTTTGAGCCAATTCTTTTATTGCTCTTTCAATGCTGTTTTTCGCATTAAACTTATTTATATTGCCTTTTTTATCATAATATCTATTGCACTTTGAAAGTATAATTTCAGGAGCCCCTTTAATAAGTATTCCGTTAAAATCTCCACAAATCTCTGCCATAGAATATTTCGTTTCGCTGGAAAATGGTATTTCGCTTAATTTTTGTATATCAAACTCCATTTTTTCTTTTTTGATATGCTTTAAAAGAGCCTTTTCTGTTCCGTTTCCACCAACAATTGACCTTTTTGAATAGTTTGCACCACTATTTGCAATAAATGAAATTAAAAGCATTTTTCTAAGCTTTTCCGGTATATCGGATATTTCATCATAGAAGCAATTATCCCCGTCAATAAAACCCGTTACCGATAATGCACCTTTGGTAAGTGTTCCTGTTTTATCGGTGAATAAAATATTTATACTTCCCGCAGTTTCAATACCCACAATTTTTCTTACCAACACATTAGAATTTAGCATATTCCTCATATTGAGAGAGCATACAATTGCTATCATAAGAGGAAGTCCCTCCGGAACGGCAACAACAATTACGGTAATGCATATTATTATTGCCTCAACTATATCAGATATAACCTGAGAAATATCACTAAAATACCTACTTATAAGTAACATATCAAAATTATTTTCAGCAAAAACTTTCTGAAAAATAAACATTAGGAAAACAAGTGTTGCGCCAATATAACCAAATTTACTAATATCCTTTGCAAGTTTTGTAAGCTTTACTGTAAGAGGACTTTTTCTCTCATCTTCTTGAGCCTGTAGAGTTAGCCTTCCGTATAAAGTGCTATCCCCTACATCTGTAACTTTCATAATGCCTTTTCCAGAGCAAACAGTACTTCCCCTATAAACGCTATTCTCGTCCCAAAAATCTACAACTTTTGTGTTTATACGGTTTTCATCATTTTTCCCCTTTTTATATACTTCCTTTGTTTCCCCATTTAAAGCAGACTGGTCAACGCTTATTTTCCCTGATACTAAATATCCATCGGCAGGAACCATATCCCCTGCCTGGAGTAATATATAGTCACCTTTAACTATTTTATCTATTTTTATCTCACTTAAAAAGCCATCTCTATATGCCTTGCAATAAATTTTCATCGACTCACTTTGTAGCTTTCTGAATGTGTTTTCATTTTTAAATTCTGAAATTGTGCTTACGAAGGTTGCTATTAAAACCGCAATCAAAATACCAGCACACTCATACCAATCCACTTTACCTAAGAAAGTGAAAAATATGTTAATGCCAAGTGCAACAAGCAAAATTGTAATAATCGGGTCATTAAAATTTGCCCAATATTTTTCCCATAAAGTTGTCTTTTTCTTCTCGGTTATTTTATTTGTTCCCCACTCTCTTGCTGATTCTTGCACTTCATAAAGGCTTAATCCTTTATATTTATCCATTCTGCTCATTCCCTCCGCATATATTAGTAAATGTTTATGCGGACAAACAGTGTTGTATTACAAAAAACACCTTAAAGGGTTTATCCTTTAAGGTGCATTTTTATTTAGATAGTAATTTTTCAAGCTTTGGGAAAGCCATATCAAAAACAAAAATTTTATCAAAAAGCTTCCCAAACATATTTATAAGTGGTGCATTTATGACAGTTAAAATAACCGTGCCTATGCCGATTCCTTGAAGGCTTCTGTTTAGGAAAACAGCAAGGCCTACCGAAAGTATCAAAAATGAAATATCAAACCCCATCTTTATTTTGCTGATTTCAATATTAAAGAATCCTGCAATTTCTTTAACAAACACTTCGTAAGATTGGAGTGGCATTGCTGTTCTGAAGAAAAATGCGATTGCCATACTTACCGAAAGTTCGCCAAGAATAAAAGCAATAATGCGGACAACTAATGTGTTATATGCTTCTCCTCCGCCTAAAACAAATAACCAGAAATCCAAAACTATTCCTGATATAATTGCTGTGACAAAAGAAAAAATAAAGTTAAGTTTTACCTTCTTTATAATAACACAAAGGATTATTAAAAGAGCGGTCTGCAAAATATATTCTGATGTCCCCTGAGTATACCATGGGAATATTTCAACCATTTTTAAATGGATAAGATAAGGCGGAGCCGCAACCATTGAAAGCCCAAAACCTGCCTTTATATAAAGAGCTATTCCAAGGGCACAAAGGACAATTCCAAGAACCCAGGCAAGCTCATTCATTTTGCTTATCTTTTTCATTTAGGCATATCCTCTCTATAAGACTTTCTTAAGAAAATCAATGGTACGCTGATTTTTAGGACTGCCAAAAATCTCATCAGGAGTTCCCTCTTCAACAATAACACCATCTGCCATAAATATAACCCTGTCGGCAACTTCTTTGGCAAAACCCATTTCATGAGTAACAACCGCCATAGTCATTCCCTCATTAGCAAGCTCTCTCATAACTTCCAGAACTTCACCAACCATTTCAGGGTCAAGAGCAGATGTTGGCTCATCAAAGAGCATAACCTGAGGTTTCATACAAAGAGCACGCACGATGGCAATTCTTTGTTTTTGCCCACCTGAAAGCTGACTTGGATAAGCATATGCTCTGTCTTCAAGTCCTACACGCTTTAAAAATTCCATTGCCATTTTTTCAGCTTCGGTTTTTGACATGCCAAGAAGCTTTACAGGAGCAATAGTCATATTTTTAAGTATTGTCATATGTGGGAAAAGATTAAAGTGCTGGAAAACCATGCCCATTTTTTGTCTGTGAACATTTATATTAACCTTTTTATCTGAAATATCAACACCTTCAAATATAATCTGTCCGCTTGTCGGAACTTCCAAAAGGTTAAGTGACCTTAAAAATGTGGATTTTCCGCTTCCGGATGGACCAATTATGCATACAACTTCACCTTTTGAGATTCCCGTTGTAACACCGTCTAAGGCCTTAATTTTACCACCATTGTAGTGTTTACAAAGGTCGGTTGTTTGAATAATGAAATTATCTTTCACTCTTGCGCAACCTCCTTTCTAAAATACCTACAAGCCAGGTAAAGAACATTACCATAACAAGATAAACCGCAGCAATTGCAAGAAGCGGCCAGAAACTTTGATATGTAATACCTCTGATTATATTGGCGCCTCGTGTAAGGTCGGTAACACCAACATATCCGGCTATGGCAGTTTCTTTTAAAAGCACAATAAATTCATTGGCAAGTGCGGGAAGTATGCTTTTAAAAGTCTGTGGGAGAATAATAAAAGCCATAGTTTGAGCATAGTTAAAACCAAGTGAGCGACCGGCTTCGGTTTGCCCCTCATCAATACTCATAATACCGCCTC
>JAZROF010000012.1:0-38513 GCA_045648565.1 Clostridia bacterium
ATTGTTGTTAAAGCAAGAGCGAAAACAGCAACTAAAGCGATAAGTCTTTTGAGATTTTTCATAATTCTCAAATCCTCCTTATAAAAATTTTTAATTTTTTTACATTTTTATATATTCAAAGGCTTTCGCCTCTAAATAACAACACAATATAAACAGCCTATTTTTTAGCTTAATATGATTATATACTAAAAATTTTTGACTGTCAACAACAAATTGAAAATGTAACAAAATTGTAATACTTTTCACAATTATTTGAAATAATAGGCGGATTTTGTGGCATTTTAGCACCAAAAACCCTCGATTTTCAGAAAGACAGACCACTTCATCTTATCTATCCTCACTTATTTTAATACTTTTTTGGCCGATTGTCAAGTCTTTTTAACGTTTTTAGGTTTTTTAATGCAATTAATGTCTTTTTAGCTGTTTCTTCCTTATTATATGTACATAAAAACCTCCCCTTTCGGGGAGGTCTCGATTAAAACTTTAGCAGCCGCAACCGCAACCACCGCTACGGTTTGAGCCTTCACATCCGCCACAACAAGAAATTAGAAGGATTAAAATAATTATCCAGAGACAGTTGTTGTCACCGAAGCATCCCATACTTTTTCACCTCCTTTCCAAATTCTTAATCAATTATTAATCGCAGCAACAGGAATTAGCGCTTAATGTGCTTCCTCCGTTTCCGCAACCGCAACAACTGATAAGAAGAATAAGAACGATTATCCATAAACAGTTATTTCCGCAGCCCACCATTTTGCACCCCCTTTATCGTCTTCTAATTTCATAATATGGCACTTTGCTGTTTTGGTGACTTTATATTAAGAAAATTCTTGATTTTGCTTTAGCTAAATAGTATAATATATTTATAAGCGGCAGGAGGTGAACGGATTGAACGATTTAGCTGTTAAAAATGCAAAAATAGTTACGGAAATTTTTGAAAGCTATGGAATTTCAACCCTTACCTATGCTGTAGATGGGACGCAATGTGGGGAGATTGTTCTTCCTTATGTCCCTGATGGCGTTATTTCAGAATTCTCTGTTTCTTGTGACGGGAATGTTTTTGCTAAGGCAAGGGCAATAAATGTTCGTGAGCTTAATGCAACGCCTTTTAAAAACGCTATCTCTCTTTCCCGCCGAATTGACGGACTTATTGTTGTAAAGTTTTTGGATGTTCCCCCGTGTCGGGAGATAGAATTTTCTGTTTGTGTTTGCTTTAAGCTTTCAAGACGGGCAAATCACTCCTCTATCAGTTTTTTGGGGGTTAATCGCCCTGAGGTTTTTGCTCCTTTTGAGCTTTTTATAAAAATAAATGATGACGTGGAAAAGGTCAGCTCCCCTACTCACAAAATTTTTGAGGGGCGGTCTGAGTCCATTACGGAGGTTAAGGCTGAGGGGAATTTATATAATGAAAGTTTTATTCTGGACATTTTTTATAAGAAAAATCAGCCAAACGGGGTTATCATTTCCCGCCATCCTTTAAGGGATAACATTGCTCTTTGTCGATTTACCCCTAAGATAGAGGGATTTTTGGGGAAGACGCAGGATTTTGAGATTTATGTTTTCCCTAACACTGCTGCTTTACTTTCGGTTTTGCTCCGCTCTTTAGGGGAGGAAAATCGGTTCAGGGTGTTTTTAGATGATAAATGCGTTTGGGACTTTGCTTTTGCCACAAACGAAAACATAGATAGCTGCCTTGAAAATGTTTTAAACCCTGCCTTTTGCGATTTTGAAGTTGCTGATAATTCTAAAAAGATTGTTATTGCAAAAGGGAATTCTCTGCCGAGTGTCAAGTTGCCCAAAGCAGACCTGATTATTCTTTATGACGGTTTCGATAAACTTTCAAAGTGGAGGGAGCTTGGCAAATGCCTTTGCGTTTCAAGGGAAGATATGCAGTCCCTTATTCCTCTTGAGGTTTTAAATCTTTTCGGGGCAAGTGTGTCTCCTGCTTATCTTGAGCCACTCGGTGGGCTTGGAGTTAGCCTTGTGCCAAAGATTTTAGATGAAGTCAGGCAGGATGAGGTTTCCTACTGCTTTGCACGGCACAATGTTATTCCTCCGCAGAAGATACGCATTTCAAGTGGCGGTTGGGCGGAAGATGTCCGCCTTGACACACTTTCAACACAGCCCAATCTTATCCCTGTTGATATAATGTATGCTGTGGAAATGGCAAAGGAAATCGAGAAAGAAAAAAGCAATCTCCCCTACGAAGACAGATTCTTAGCAAGGGAGCAAGTTAACGATATTTGCCAAAGCTACGAAATTGCATTTTCAGATATTGCACTTGTCTGCTTTTCGGGGGATATACCTCTTGGCATTGTTGATATTGAAAATCCACACAGTGAGAATTATCAAAAATTCTTTAATGAGGACACGATTAGCTCTGCACCGGAAATTCTCTCACTTATTTTAAATTCGCAGACATCAGACGGAGTTATTGCAAAGGACCTTTTTCAAGATGAATATATGCTTGTTTTATCAACAGCGGTTTGTCTTATTGCCCTTTATCTTTACACAAAGGATAATTATTCCCTGTTTGCAAAGCGGTCTTTAGAGTTTTTAAAAGGTAAAAACGGATACTGGGCAGAAACTGCCATAAAGCTTTGGAATGGTGAAGAAATTGATTTTGATATTCTTTTAACTCGGGCAGATATGAAAATAATGTACGAAAGGCTTGACGAACTTGCCGTACTTTTAATACAAAATTTGAGGAGGAAGTAAAAATGATAGCAATCGGATGTGACCACGGCGGTTTTAATTTTAAAAACGCCATTATGAAAAAACTTGAAGAAATGGGATATGACTATAAGGATTTCGGGACTTATTCTACCGACTCCTGCGACTATCCCGACATTGCAAAGGAAGTTTGTAAGGCGATTACTTCCGGCGAATGTGACAAAGGTATTTTAATTTGCGGAACGGGAATTGGTATGAGTATTGCCGCAAACAAACTTAAAGGCATCAGAGCAGCCCACGTTACGGATACCTTCAGTGCAAGAATGACCAAGGAGCATAACGACGCCAATGTTATCTGCCTTGGAGAGAGAATTACAGGAATTGAAGTTGCCCTTGAAATTGTTGAGGCTTATCTTAAAGCCACTTTCCAAGGGGGCAGACACGCAAACCGCGTTGCAAAAATCGAGGACTAAGTTTTAGGAGAAAGCTATGAGGCGAATTGAAATAAACTCAAATGACGCAGGTCAGAGAGTTGACAAATTTTTAATTAAATATTTTAAGCATCTTCCCGAAAGCCTTATCTATAAGTGGCTTCGAAAGAAAAAAATTCGTCTTAACGGCAAACACCCTAAAAACAATGAGTTTTTAGCTGAGGGTAGCGTTCTTGACCTATATATAAATGATGAGTTTTTTTCGCCTGAGCCTAAAATCCCCCAATATCTTATAAATGCAGATGAGCCTCAAATTATTTATGAGGACGAAAATATCATAATCTGCGATAAGCCATCGGGAGTTTGTGCTCATGACAAAGAAAACAGCCTGATAAACTCCATTCTTTCCTATTTATATAAAAAGGGTGAATATAATCCCCTTCTTGAGCACACCTTTGCCCCCGCACTTTGCCACCGAATCGACAGAAATACCTCAGGCCTTGTTATCGGGGCGAAAAACGCCAAGGCACTTCGGTTTATAAATGAGAAAATAAGAAATCGGGAAATTCGCAAAATTTATTTCCTTAAAACTGACTGTCCTCCCCCGCAAAAAGAGGGGGTTATAAGAGGCTATATAAAAAAGGATAGCTCACAAAACAAGGTTTCCTTTTTTGATAACGAGGTGAGTGGCTCATCTCTTGCAGTAACCTCTTACAGGGTGGTGGAAAACGGAGTTGAGGCGGAGCTTTTAACAGGCAGGACTCATCAGATTCGTGCATCCTTTGCTCATATTGGTTGCCCCATTGTTGGAGACGTTAAATACGGAGCAAAAAAGAACAATCAAAAAGAGTACCAAAACCTACGGGCAAAAAAACTTATATTTGATTTTAATGATGATGGCGACTTTTCATATTTAAACCATAAAGAATTCGAGGTGGATTAGATGGACTGGACCCCTTCCCAAAAAGAAGCGATAACCTATGGTGGAGAGAACATTCTCCTTTCGGCGGCGGCAGGCTCAGGAAAGACTGCGGTCTTGGTTCAGCGTGTCATTGAGAAGATTTTAAATGAGGAAAATCCTACCTCTGTAAACGAGCTTTTAATTCTTACCTACACCGAGGCTGCGGCATCGGAAATGAAAAGAAAAATTGCCAACGCCATAAATGAGGAGTTTTTGAAAAATCCTCAAAGTGCACATCTTAAAAAACAGCGAATACTTATAAACAGTGCCAATATTTCCACAATCCACTCCTTTTGTCTTGAGGTCATAAAGGGAAATATCCACCACACGGATATTCCTGTTGACTTTTCCATAATCTCAACAATTGAAAATAAGACTATGACCGACAGGGCTTTAGACGCCGTCCTTTCCCGGTTTTATGAAAATATTGATAAACTTCCCGCCTTTAAAAAGCTGGTTTTAAATCACGGCTCAGATAAGGGCGATGGCAATTTAAGAAATATAATTTTAAGTCTTTTAACCTTCTCTCAAAGTATGGCACACCCTGCTAAATGGCTTAATGATTCGGCGTCGGATTATAAGTGCGAAGACTTTATCTCATCCCCCTGGCATAAGCGTTTATTTGACTTTGCCAAAGAGGAAATGGAAAACATCAAAGAAATTTACGAAGAAATCTTATCCCTCTCAAGTTCAGATTTGCCGGTTGACCATCCTTACTTTGCGTTTTTTGCAAAGGAATGGGGAGATATTTCAAAAATAGCAGAGGCTATAAATGACAGCGATTATGAGAAGACGAGAGAAGCTTTTAAAAATCTTATTTTTGTAACGCTTCCCTCAAAGCGGACAAAAGAGCCAAGTGATGCTATAACCCAAAGCAACATTAAGGCTTTTCGTGACCTTGGAAAAAAGCTTATAGGAGAGCTTAAAGCATTTTTCATATCAGATGAAGCTCAAATTTTTGCCCAGCTTAAAGAAAATGAGCCGCAAATCCGCACCCTTAAAAACATTGCCCTTATGACAATGAGGGCTCATAAAAAAATGAAACGCCAAAGTGGGTATCTTGACTTTAATGATTTAGAGCATGAGCTTATTTCTCTTTTAGAGGACAAGGATGGCAGCCCCTCCTCCGTTGCGATAGCTCTTCAGAAAAAGTATAAGGAAATCTTAATTGACGAATATCAAGACACAAATAACGCACAAGACACTATCTTTTCTCTTGTTTCAAGAGATAATTCAAATATATTTACAGTTGGCGACATAAAACAGTGTATCTATAAATTCAGAAACGCCGTTCCCGAAATTTTTGCAGAGAAAGGTGAGCTTTATAAGGACGGAAACGGTGGGCATTTAATCAAACTCTCTCAAAATTTCAGAAGCAGGCATAACGTTTTAGACCTTACAAACTACATATTTGAAAGGATTATGACAAAAAACGCCTCAGGGATTGACTACGGTGAAAACGAACGCCTTGAGTTTGGTGCACGTTACTATCCTGAAGAAGAAAATCCCCAGAGCTATATTCCGGAATTTAATATTGTTGATGCCCGCACTTTAGAAGACTCCTCTATTGCCGAAGCCGAAACGGTTGCAAAGCGTATTAAAAGGCTTGTTAATGAGGAAAAGCTTATTATAACTGACCCTAAAACAGGGGAGAGCCGCCCAATTAACTACTCAGACATTGTTATCCTATTAAGAAACACCAAATCAAGCGGGAAAATATTTGAAGAGATTTTAACCAAAAACCAAATTCCTGTATATAGCGACATCGGGCAGAGCTATTTAACCACTGTGGAGGTGCAAACAGTTCTTTCCTATTTGCAGATTATAGATAATCCTTATCAGGATATTCCCCTTATCGCCACTCTTCGCTCACCAATATGGAGATTTACCCCCGATATGTTAGCTGATATCAGAACGGCTAAAAAGAAATGCTCCTATTATGAAGCTCTTTGCGAAAGGGCAGCTATGGGGGACGAGCCTTGCCAAAAATTCCTAAAGCATTTGGAAAAATTAAGAGGTGAGGCAGAATATTTAAGTGTTAGTGAGCTTGTTCTTTTAATCTTAAACCGCTACAACTATAAAGAGATTGTGGCAGGAGAGGAAAATGGAGAGATTAAGGCTGAAAACCTACGCCTTTTATTTGAGCGTGCATCAGAATATGACGAAACTCCAAACAGCAGTTTGCTTGGGTTTATGCTATATATTGAAACAATTATGGACGCGGATGCGGACTTTACCCCTGCCAAAGCAGACGGAGAAAATTCTCTGTCCGTAAAGATTATGAGTATTCATAAATCAAAAGGGCTTGAATTCCCTGTGGTAATTTTGGCTAACGCTTTTGCAAGATTTAACACCACTGACACGAGTAAGAGTATACTCTGGCAGGATAGATTCGGCTTTGGTATTCCATATACTGATTCGGAAAAACGAATTAAATATCCATCAATTCCTCATAAGCTCATTTCAAAAACTCTTATGAAGGAGCTTACCCACGAGGAAATGCGAATTTTATACGTTGCCCTCACTCGTGCTAAGGAAAAGCTTATAATTTCTGCCGTAATCAAAAAGCAGACCACTGCCTGGGCAAGTCCTTACCTTGGCAAAAATAAAATCTTGACGGCAGGAATTCTAAATGCAAAATCTCTCGGCGACTGGATTTCCTTTGCCCTTGCCAAATATAAAGGGGCAACTCCCCTTCTAAATGAGCATAAGCTCACCTACTCTCCGAATGCAAATGAAGAGGGTTTGGTTTTGGTTAATCTTATAGTGCCCGAAGAAGTTGTGGAAAACAATAAAACCATAATCAAACAGGAAACAGAAGAAAAAGCAATTGACGAAAGCCTTATGGATAAGCTGAATAATTCTTATCCTGCCTCGGCTCTGCCCGTTAAAATGTCTGTTACGGAAGCTAAAAGAATGCAAAGCGAGGAGGAATTTTACTCTCCGCACATTTTCACCATTCCAACCCTTTCAGCATCAGATGCTACAATGATTTCAGGGGCAGACAGAGGGACAATAACTCACTTTATTCTTCTCCATCTTGATATGAACAAGGCAGAAACATTAGAGGAAATAACAGAGCAGATTAATAAAATGGCAGAAAACGGTCTTATAAGCCCTGTTCAAAAGGAGGCTGTTGATATTAGCTCAATCTTTAATTTCACAAAAAGTGGAATCGGGCAAAGACTTAAAAATGCAACTATGGTGAAAAAAGAGTTTAAGTTTTATACTGAGGCAGATGCAAAGGATTTTTACCCTAATGAAAATGGAAAAATTCTTCTTCAGGGAACAATGGACTGTTTCTTTAAAGAAAAAGACGGGAAAATTGTCCTCCTTGACTATAAGACCGACAGAGTAAGTGAGGAACAAATTAAAGAGCGAGGGGAAAAGTATTATATCCAGCTCAAATTATATAAAGACGGGCTTGAAAAAATTTTAGAGCAGGAGGTAAATGAAGCTTATCTTTACTTCCTGAACTGTGACAAAGCAATAAGTATTGAAGAATTAGAAAGAGGAACTATCTAAGATAGTTCCTTTTTTATATTTGAAATGAAAACTGTTGAGATTATCAATATAAAGCCAACTGCGTCAATAAATGTAAAGGTTGTCCCAACAAAAAGGGAGGAGAATACTGCTGCCGCAACAGGCTCAACCGATGCAATCATCCCCGCCTTAACGGGCCCGATTAAATTTACCCCTATAAGATAAAGGTTATAGGCAATAACCGTTCCTACAATTATAACGCCCGAAAGTGCCAAAACAGCCTCAATGTCAAAGCTCACACTATACTGCCACGGGCGGATTATAAAACACAAAACTATTCCGCCGATTATCATTCCAAAGCCAGATACTGTGATTGCACCATACTCTTTCAGGAGATTTTTGGGTATCATTGAATAGCAAACCAACCCAACCGCCGAGAAAAGCCCCCAGAAAAGGCACTCTTTTGAGATTACCATAGTCTTTAAATCCCCATGAGTTGCGATTAAAAATATTCCCCCCATTGCAAGAATAAGGGCAAGTGCTTCAAAAGTTTTAGGAAGCCTTTTCTCTAATATGCAGACCACCACCAAAATCATAGCAAGTCCCGTATATTGAAGGATTGTCGCCGTTCCTGAATTGGAATAGCTTATGGTAGTAAGATATGTATATTGGGAAATCATAAGACCGAAAACCCCAAAGGCAATAAGCACCCATACGCTTTTAGGCTTTTTGAAAATATCAAAAACCGTTTTCCTATCCCTTATGAAAGAAATTATAAACAAAATTAGTCCTGCCGAAAAAAGCCTTATGAAGCTTACCCAATTTGCACTAAATCCTTTATCCTTAAAGAGGATATCGCCACAGGCTCCGCAAAAGCCCCAGCAAATCGCCCCTATAAGTGAACAAAGCACCCCTTTTGTTGTTTTGCTCATTATGCCACTTCCTTAAAACATACTGCTCACAGTATACCACACCTTTTTAAAAAAATCAACAAAAAAAGACGGGTTATATAACCCGTCTTTTTGTTTATCAAATTAAAATTATTCGATAACCTTTGTTACAACGCCGGAGCCAACTGTTCTACCGCCTTCACGGATAGCGAAACGGAGACCTTCTTCCATAGCGATGTGTGTTGTAAGTTCAACAGTCATAGTAACGTTATCGCCAGGCATACACATTTCTGTGCCTTCTGGGAGGTTAACGATACCTGTAACGTCTGTTGTTCTGAAATAGAACTGAGGTCTGTAGTTTGTGAAGAATGGAGTATGACGTCCGCCTTCTTCCTTAGTTAAAACGTAAACTTCGCCTACGAACTTAACGTGTGGTGTGATTGAACCTGGCTTTGCAAGAACCTGTCCTCTTTCGATTTCGTTTCTCTGAACGCCACGGAGAAGAGCACCGATGTTGTCACCAGCTTCAGCCTGAGGAAGAAGCTTTCTGAACATTTCGATACCTGTTACAACAACTTTTCTTGATTCTTCAGCAAGACCAACGATTTCAACTTCGTCAGAAACAACGAGAGTACCTCTTTCAACTCTACCAGTTGCAACTGTACCACGACCTGTGATAGAGAATACGTCTTCGACTGGCATTAAGAAAGGAAGATCGCTCTTTCTTTCAGGTGTTGGGATGTATCTGTCAACTTCAGCCATAAGCTCGTGGATACAAGCGTATTCAGGAGCGTTAGGATCTGTTGAAGAGCTTTCAAGAACCTGAAGTCCGCTACCCTTAACGATCGGAATATCGTCACCCGGGAATTCATATTCAGAAAGAAGTTCTCTGATTTCCATTTCAACGAGTTCAAGAAGTTCTGGATCGTCTACCTGGTCAACCTTATTCATAAATACTACGATATAAGGAACGCCAACCTGACGGGAGAGAAGAATGTGTTCTCTTGTCTGAGGCATTGGGCCGTCAGCAGAAGAAACAACTAAGATAGCGCCGTCCATCTGAGCAGCACCAGTGATCATGTTCTTAACGTAGTCAGCATGTCCTGGGCAGTCAACGTGAGCGTAGTGTCTTGCTTCTGTTTCGTATTCAACGTGAGCTGTAGAGATTGTGATACCTCTTTCTCTTTCTTCCGGAGCCTTATCGATCATATCGTAAGCTTCGTACTGAGCCTTACCGTCCATAGCAAGTACCTTTGTTATAGCAGCAGTAAGAGTTGTTTTACCATGGTCAACGTGACCAATAGTACCAATGTTTACGTGTGGTTTGGTTCTTTCATATTTAGCTTTTGCCATTTTGAAATTCCTCCTTATATTTAACTTTTAATTAATTTACTTATTATTCGGGATAGTCCCTACATTTCATTTTACTATTTTTTCAAATAGTTTTCAAGAGTTTTTATAAATTTTTATAAAAGATTTTAGGAAAAAGGGAAAGATTAGTCTTCTTTCTTCGCTCTTTCGCTGATAATCTTCTCCTGAATGTTTCTTGGAACTTCGCTGTAGTGTGAAGGTTCCATAGTGTACTGGCCACGGCCCTGTGTTCCGCTTCTTAAAACGGTTGCATAACCGAACATTTCAGAAAGTGGAACATTTGCTGTTACCTGTGTAACACCGCCGCTTCTTGATTCCTGGCTCTTAATCATACCTCTTCTTGAGCTGAGGTCGCCGATTACGAAGCCGAGGTAATCATCCGGAGTGATAACATTAACAAGCATAATAGGTTCTTTTAAAACCGGGTCAGACTTTCTCATAGCGTCTTTAAATGCCATAGAAGCAGCAATCTTAAACGCCATTTCTGATGAGTCGACTTCGTGGTAAGAACCATCATAAAGTGTTGCCTTAAGGTCAACAACGTTATAACCTGCAAGTACACCGTTAAGCATAGCACTCTGAATACCCTGGTCAACAGCAGGAATGTATTCTTTTGGAATAGCACCGCCCACAACAGCGTTTTCAAATACATAACCTTCGCCCTCTTCAAGTGGTTCAAACTTAACAAGTACGTGACCGTACTGACCTTTACCACCTGACTGACGAGCGTATTTATGCTCAACATTAACAGGGTTTCTGAATGCTTCACGATAAGAAACCTGAGGCTGACCAACATTTGCTTCTACCTTAAATTCACGAAGAAGTCTGTCAACGATAATTTCGAGGTGAAGCTCACCCATACCGGCGATGATAGTCTGTCCTGTTTCTTCATCTGTATAAGTCTTAAAGGTTGGGTCTTCTTCTGCAAGTTTAACAAGAGCAAGGCCCATCTTTTCCTGACCTACCTTAGTTTTAGGTTCGATAGCAACACGGATAACCGGTTCAGGGAATACCATCGACTCAAGGATAATCGGAGCCTTTTCATCACAAAGGGTTTCACCTGTTGTTGTGTTCTGAAGACCAACTGCCGCTGCAATATCACCTGAATATACAATGTCAAGGTCTTCTCTGTGGTTAGCGTGCATCTGAAGGATTCTACCCATTCTTTCTCTCTTACCTTTGCAAGAGTTAAGAACATAAGAACCTTTTGTAAGCGAACCTGAATATACACGGAAGAAGCAAATCTTACCAACGAATGGGTCTGTTGCAATCTTGAATGCAAGAGCTGCAAACGGAGCATCATCTGATGATGGTCTTTCGTCTTCTTCACCTGTATCTGGGTTTACACCCTGAATATTTGGAACATCTGTTGGGTTTGGCATATACTCAATAACAGCATCAAGTAAAAGCTGTACGCCCTTATTTCTGTATGATGTTCCGCAAAGAATTGGAACGATTTCGTTGTTGATTGTAGCTTTTCTTAAAGCTTTCTTAAGCTCAGCAACAGAAATTTCTTCGCCATCGAAGAATTTTTCCATTAAAGCTTCGTCTGTTTCGCAGATAGCTTCAACCATCTGCTGACGGTATTCTTCAGCCTTATCCTTCATATCAGCAGGGATTTCTTCCTTGTGATACTTCTGGCCGAGTTCATCTTCATAAACTTCAGCTTCCATATTCATAAGGTCGATAATACCTATGAAGCTGTCCTCAGATCCGATAGGGAGCTGAATCGGAACACCGTTTGCATGAAGTCTTTCGTGAACCATATTAACAACATTATAGAAGTCCGCACCCATAATATCCATTTTGTTAACGTATATCATACGGGGAACTTTATAATCGTCAGCCTGACGCCATACAGTTTCAGACTGAGGCTCAACACCGCCCTTAGCACACATAACTGTTACAGAGCCGTCGAGAACACGAAGGGATCTCTGAACTTCAACTGTAAAGTCAACGTGTCCTGGTGTGTCGATTATGTTAATTCTATGCTTAATGCCCTTGAATGGGCCTTCAGCAGGCTGCCAGAAACAAGTTGTTGCAGCAGAAGTAATTGTAATACCACGCTCTTGTTCCTGAGCCATCCAGTCCATGGTTGCAGAACCTTCATGGGTTTCACCGATTTTATGATTAACACCTGTGTAATACAGAATTCTTTCGGTTGTTGTAGTTTTACCAGCATCGATGTGAGCCATGATACCGATATTTCTTGTTCTTTCCAATGAGAACTCTCTACCCATAATTTTCTCCTTTCAAAGTAGTCAAAAAAACTACTTAATATCGCTTGTGCGGAAAATCCGCAATGTCTAAAAATGACTCCGTTCGTTTGGGCTGCACCCAAACCACCCCCCAAAGGGTTTTTACGAAGAAAATTGCCTTAGATTTGGTGGATTCGAGGCTGGAAAAAGCACAGCTGTATGTTTATACTGCGAGCATTTTTCCTCCGAAAAATCCGCCGAAGATGAGGCGATTTTCAAAGTAAAAGGTTTTGCGAGGAAATTTGCTTTAGATTTGGTGGATGCGAGATGATGAAACGCACAGTCGTATATGATATACGACGAGCATTTTCACATCGAGCAAAGCCGCCAAAGATGAAGTAAATTTCGAAGCAAAATTACCAACGGAAGTGAGCGAATGCTTTATTCGCTTCTGCCATTTTGTGTGTGTCTTGTTTTTTCTTGAATGCTCCGCCTGTGCTGTTGATTGCATCCATAAGCTCGTTTGCAAGTCTTTCAGCCATTGTTCTCTCATTTCTCTGACGAGAATAAAGAGTAATCCAACGAAGACCAAGAGTTTCTCTTCTTTCAGCACGAACTTCGATCGGAACCTGATAGTTAGCACCGCCTACACGTCTTGCTTTAACTTCGAGAACAGGCATAACAGCGTTCATAGCTTCCTCAAAAACCTCAACCGGGTCTTTGCCTGTTTTTTCCTTAATAATATCAAAAGCATCATATACGATAGCCTGGGCAACACCCTTTTTGCCATCTAACATAATGTTATTGATAAGACGAGTAACAGTCTTACTGTTGTAAAGTGGATCAGGTAACACGTCACGACGTGCAATATGTCCTTTTCTTGGCACTTATCTTCCCTCCATTTCTTAGTGGTTAAATACCCACAAGGTACTCAATACCTAATTGGTACTGCTAGTGCTGTATCTACTATAACTCATCAGTGGGAACGCTATGTTCGCTTCGATATATATAAAATAGTAATATACGCACTATACTGATTTTCTAAATTCTTAAGATTTCAAGGAATTATTTACCTTCCTTCGGTTTCTTAGCACCGTACTTAGATCTTGACTGGTTACGCTTAGCAACGCCGGCAGTATCAAGTGTTCCGCGGATAATGTGATAACGCACACCCGGGAGGTCCTTAACTCTTCCGCCTCTTATCATAACAACACTGTGTTCCTGAAGGTTATGTCCCACACCCGGGATATAAGCAGAAACCTCGATGCCGTTAGTAAGTCTTACTCTGGCAACCTTACGAAGAGCTGAGTTAGGCTTTTTAGGAGTCATTGTTCTAACAGATGTACAAACGCCTCTCTTTTGTGGAGAATCCTGGTCTGTAGGTCTTTTCTTAATGGTGTTAAATCCCTTTAAGAGTGCTGGAGCAGTTGACTTCTTTTCTGCTGTTGCTCTACCCTTCTTAACAAGTTGGTTAAATGTTGGCACTTAATATTCACCCCCTATGATATAAAATGTATATAAAATCGGGTTCCCCCGGTTTTAACGAAATTAAGCGATTTACAATTCTTAATATACTAAAGATTTTTGTTATTTAACTAAAACTGCTACCGCCGTCGGAACTTCAACGTGACACGCTTTTGAAAGTTCCTTCATGGTATCCACCTTCACAATCTCAACATTTTCACTTTCGCAAAGATCAATTAAAGGAAGCTTTATATAGTCATCTGCATCCTCGGCGATATATGCAAGAACCGCCTTTCTAGAAAGAATTGCCTTTTTGGACTGTTTAAGCCCCACAAGATGTTTTTCGCTGTGTAATCTTTCCATTTATTTTTTCTCCTATTATGCTAAAAATATACTTTTTTGCAAAATTTAAAAACTGCAAATGGACATAGTTCAACACTTAAACATAAAGCACTTTATTTTACCATTTTTTTATGCTTTTGTCAAGCACTATATATAGAAATTTTCTTATATTTAGGCACAAAATATAGTTTGAAGAAAATCTGTATAATCTAAGCGAAAATTTTAAATATCCTTGAAACTCAAAGAAGGTTTCCTGCTTTCGCAGAAAACCTTCGTTAAAGATTCTTTATTAACTTGCAAAGAGGAATTACTATGGTAATGAAATAGTAAGTGTTGAGCTTTCAGGTACATTCTTTGCAGCAACTGAAAACTTAATGTTGCCCGCACCACGAAGAAGCTCAGGAATTGCAATGCTAACAGGCTTTGTAGTAGAACCATCTGATACACTGATAGAATATGTCTCGCTACTTATATTTGTGTCTGCCCAAATAAACCCTACAGTCTTAGTTGATGCACCGCTTCCAGCAATACTAAGTGTTATAGGAGCTTTATTACCAACCGGATTTATAACACCCGCATTGAAATTAATTTTACCCTCTAAATCAATATATACGCCATTGGCATTTAAGTATTTAAGAGAACCTGTTGTAGCATCAATTGTAACATTGTTCATACTTTCACCAGCATCAATCTTAACAGTCTCCGTACTTGCCAATACATAAGTTTTGCCGGCAAGAGTTACTACATTTTCAGCTGTAATTTCTGTTGGAAGCCCACTAGCAATAGAAATAACATATTTTATAGCACTGTTAGTAGACGCACTTCCTACATATACACCTATCTTACCTGTATAGTCCTTATCAAGCGGAATAACAAATTTACCATCTGAAGCTTCCTGTTCAAGACCAATTATAGAGAGGTCACTACCATCCCAGTCGGTACTAGCAGCATTCTCCGCGATAGTATAAGCCATAACTGTTGCCTGTTCACCAGCTGTAACTCCTGTGTAATCAATTGTTATAGTTTTGTTTTCATATTTTGTTGTGTTTGAAATTTCTGCACCGAGTGCAACGGTTGAAATCATCATAACCGCAATCAAAAGAGATACTATTTTTTTCATTTTAATCTTCCTCCATTCAAATAGAATCCATATTCGTCTATTATTTGCTTACTAATTATAACATAATAACTTTTTCTTGTCAAGAGGCTCTTTATTATTATTTTTAGTGCGATACTTACAAAAATCAATCCGTTATTTTGTTAATTTTTATTAGAATCTTTTTGTAAGCTTTTTTCTGCCCCGTTTATTTCTCGGCAGGTAAACAGAATTATCTGGTGTCCGTTCTTAGCATAATTGTCTAAAAATGCCAAAGTCCTTTCCTCTCGTTCCTCGTCATACTCAGTTAAAACATCATCTAAAAACAGGGGGACTTTTTCGTCCTCCGAAAGCATTTCGCAAAGGGCAATTCTAAGTGCAAGGTAGCTTTGTGCCATAGTTCCCCGGCTTAAATACTGCCAATTTCTGTATCCTGCGGTTTCTTCGGACTTAATTTCTATCTCGTATGCTTTATCTGTGCTTAGCTTTTTATATTTCCCGTCTGTGAGCACTTCTAAAATTTCCGAGGCTCTCTCATTAAGCCTTGGGGCAAAGAATCTACGCATTTCGTCCTCTGCCTCGCCTAAAACTTCTGACGCAAGAGCGAGATTGTTATAATACTCTCTCATCTCCCTTGCCGCCTCTTGAGCCTCAAGCAGCTCTTTTTTAAGCGTTTCAATGTTTACGCCGCCTGACCCAAGCTGTCCCCTTATTTCAAGAAGCCGACTGTTTTTACTGCGTATTTCCTTTTGAGTAGCCTCCCAATCAATTTTTTCTGTTTCCTTTGGTATGCCTTCTCTTAATTTCTTGGCAAGGACAGAAAAGCTTTCTTGGTTTCCCTCATCAATACCATAGGTGGCTGCATAAACTTTTGCCTCATTTTCTATGCTCGTTTTCTCATTATATAAAGCCCTCACCTCGTCCAAAAACGCATTTGCCTCATTTTCAGATGCCACTTCTTTATACTTTCCTATATATAATAGGAAGCTTTCTCTTTTCTCTCTTAAATCGTCTGCGGCTCTGGTGTAAATTTTCTGTTTTTCAAGAGTTTCAATTCCTCTGCGGTATGCCCTTTCAAATTCCTCAGCACTTTGTAAGCCTTTGCTGTTTATAAACTCACTTAATTTCTCTTCTGCCTTTCCTTTGTTTTTATTTCTGACTAAAAGCACGCCTGTTCCAAGGCCTGCTAAAGTAAAAACAACTAAAGCGGGAACCAAAACAGTGTCCATTACCCTGGCTGTAAAAAAAGCAACGATTAAGGCAAATATCCATAACGCTATTAAAGATAATTTGTTCGTTGGGGCATTTTGCCTTTTACCCTGATAAGCTTCTTCTTTTAAGAGGAAATATTTTTTCATATCCTCCTCAGAAACTATATTTTCATCATCTGCAATTTCCATTTCCTCAAGCTTTTGAGATGAAAAAATAAGAGCTTGTTTTAAATCCTCACCATTTTTTAAAACCTCGTCTGCTTTATCGCCCTTCAAAGCCTTTTCAAGCTCCTTTTCTTTACTCTTTACATCTTCATAAAGCTTTGCTAAGGTTTCATAGACAGTTGCCTTTCTGCGTTTTTCCTCATTTTCTATGGAAAGCCTGCCTTTTTCCGCCTGTTGTTGCAAATATATAAGCTCTTCTTCAATTTTTTTATACTCTGCCAATAAGGCTTGTCGGCGGTTTTCGGTTATTTCCGCCATTTCAATTTCCGCTGCATACGCCTCACATTTTTCTTCAGCCAAAGTAAGCCTTCCCTTGCTCCGCTTTTTAATAAGGTCGTCCATAGCGGACTCTATTCGCCCTCTTGCCTCTTTTTGAGAGATATTTTCATCTCCGCTTCCTGAAAGATTTGAAAGCCGGACGGAAATGTCTGAGCACTCCTCTCCTGCAAAGCTTTTTGAGGTTGCAGAAAATATACTTTTATCAAAACTGCTGTAATCAATCCCCAAAAAATACTTTCCAACTTCGGTGTCGGGGGGAAGATTTAGCTTTTCACCCGTTTCCACATCTGTTACTGTCACCTTATCGGTTTTAGCGGTGGCACGGAACTCCTTATGAATTAAATAGGTTCTGCCCTTATGTTCAATTTCCATATCCCCCGCCATTTTTTCACCGCTCCAGGGGAGGTATTTCTTTCTTATATTTTGTGTTAAATCATTTCTTGATGCATTTCCCGCCGTTCCATAGAGCATAAGGCAGATAAATGCCATAATTGTTGACTTTCCGTCCTCATTTTTGCCGAAAATAGCATTAAACCCATCGGTAAAATCCATTGAGAAATTTTTAAATTTGCCAAAGGAGGCAATTTCAACTCTTTTAATCCTCATCAAAGATCACCTCCTCGGAAAATGCAGTCAGCCCAAGCTTAACAGCCCCCGAAATATCCTCTCCAAGACTTTCCCGCTCAAGCATTTTTCGGACAAAAATTCCTCTTAAAGAGTTCTCCTTGGCCAGTTCCCTTAAATTGCCAAGAGGTGCTTTGGTTTTATTTTTCACCTTTGCAAAATTTAAGGTTTCTTCAAGGTCTGCACAAATTTGTGCAGAAGAAAACGCCATATCCGTTTCGCCTTTTAAAATTATCTTATAAAACCACTCATTCCCCTCTTCCCCATATTTTTCGTGTATTTGAGAGAGAATGATTTTTGAAACATCGCCCCTGCTTCTTGCAGAGGAAATATCAACTGCTTCCTCTATAAATCTACGACGGCAAAGAGGGATAAATTCCATTTTTACCTTACCTTTTTCTATCTCGCCAAAATAAACTCCCTTTTCATAAAGCTCGTCAAAACCTTGCCCCTCAGGACATCCCGGATAAGCATAAAAGGTGTTTCCCTCTTTTAAAACTTCTGTTCTTTTATGTATATGCCCTAAAGCAATATAGTCCATTTTACTGTTTTTTATATCTTCAGAAGATATTGGGCCGTAGACACTGTCCGCCCCTAAATCTCCGTGGATGACGGCTATATTTATCGTCCTATCATCTGCTGAAAAACCACTTAAAATATGGTCTTTTCTGTAAACTCCCTCAAAAGCTCCGCCAAAAACCTTTAAATTAAGCTCCGGAATTTCAACAACCTCATTCGCACTCTTAAAAACCTTTACATTCTGTGGCAGCTTCCACTTCTCCCAAAAGGTATTTGCCCCATAATAATCGTGGTTTCCCGGAGAGATAAAAACCCTTCCCGAAAACCCCTCAAATGCGGAGGAAATTTCCTCTAAAACATCTTCTTCTACACTATGGCTGTCAAACAAATCCCCCGAGATTAAAATCAGGTCTACCTCTTTTTCCTTTGCAAAAGAAATTGCCCTTAAGAAAGTGCCAAGAACCTCTTTTCTTCGTTTGAGAGACTTTTGCAAGGCATTACGCTTTGCTCCTATATGAATATCTGCACAATGCATAATTTTAATTCCCAACCTTCTCACCTCATTTTTATTTTAGCATTTGTCAGAAAAATTTACAATATATAAGTAGACTTTTTTTAAAAATTATGTTAAAATATTCTATATTGATAAATTTGCGGAGGCGGAAAAATGCGTGTTTTAATGACTACTATGCAGCTTGATATAGGCGGAGCGGAAACCCATATTGTTGAGCTTTCAAAAGCACTTTCCAAAAAAGGGGTTGAGGTGTTTGTTGCCTCCTCCGGAGGGGCCTTTGAAAAGGAGCTTAAAGAAAACAATATTAAACATTTTAATATTCCCTTAAATCGTAAAACCCTTATATCTACGCTAAAATCCTTTCACCTTCTTAAAAAGGTTATTAAGGAATATAAAATTGACGTTGTTCACGGCCATGCCCGAATTCCGTCTTTTATCTGCGGAAAGCTTCATAAGAAAATGCATTTTCCTTTTGTTACCACTGCCCATTGGGTTTTTAAAACAAATTTTCCCTTTAACAAGCTTTCAAACTGGGGGCAGAGAAGTCTTGCCGTAAGCGAGGATATTAAAAAATATTTAATTGACAGTTATGACGTAAACGGGGATAATATTCGTGTTACCATTAACGGAATCGACACGGATAAATTCTCAAAAAATACCGATTTTTCCTCTGTTAAGCGGGAATTTTTCTTAAGGGAAAATAAAAAGCGAATTGTCTATGTGAGCCGAATGGACACAGATAGAAGCTTAGTTGCTCATCATCTTATAAAGATTGCTCCTGATTTATATAAAAAATATCCCAATCTTGAAATTGTAATCGTAGGCGGCGGAAATGACTATGATGCAGTTTTAAGCGAAGCAAAGCAAGTGAATAACAAGCTGGGCAAGAAGATTATTATAACCACAGGTGCAAGAACTGACGTTAATAAATTTGTTGCAAGCGGAGATATTTTTGTTGGAGTAAGCCGTGCGGCGCTTGAGGCTATGGCGGCGGAAAAGCCATCAATTATTGCAGGAAACGAGGGCTATATAGGTATTTTTGACGAGGATAAGCTTGAGATTTCCATTGATACAAACTTTTGTTGCAGGGGCTGCGAGATGTCAACTCCTGAAAAACTGCAAAGGGATATTGAGGAGCTTTTTTCTGCCCGTGACCTTAACGCTTTGGGCGAGTACTCAAGGGAAATTATTAAAACAAGATATTCTGTTGACACAATGGCAGAGGATGCCTTAAAAATGTATACCTCTGTTTTAACGGGTGGTAAAATCAACGAGGTTGAGGCAAAATCTCCCGAGGAGCTCAGCAAATACTCTATGCCATGCAGCAGAAAAAATGAAAACGACATTGTGATTTCGGGATATTACGGTTTTAAAAACAGCGGCGATGATGCCAGTCTTAGGACAATCGTTGACGGGCTTAAGGCTCTTTGCCCTAAAATTCGCATAACGGTTTTGTCCAAAAATCCTGCAGAAACAAAGAGACTTTACGGAGTCAACTCCATAAAGCGGCTTAATATCTTTAAGATTATAAAAGCTATGAGGTCATCAAGGTTGCTCCTTAGCGGCGGCGGCAGCTTAATTCAGGATGTAACCTCTGAAAAATCTCTTATTTACTATCTTTTTATTATCCGCCTGGCACAGCTTTTAAATCTTAAAACTATGCTTTACGGCAACGGTATAGGACCTGTTTTAAATAAAAAATCCTATCCGAAAATAGCAAAGGTCTTAAATAAAGTAGACAAAATCACCCTTAGAGAACCAAAATCACTTGATACGCTCCTTGAAATGGAGGTTAATAATAAAAACACCTCTGTTACTGCCGATGCGGTTTTCTCACTGGCAGACAGGGACTTCCCCTGGCCTTGGGACAAGCTTTTAATGTTAGGACTTGAAAAAGACCAAAGATATTTCTGTGTGTCAGTCAGAAACTGGAAATACCTTGCCGAAAACTTTGAAGAGGCTATCTCAAGCTCTTGCGACTATATTTATGAAAAATACGGATTCGTTCCGATTTTTATACCAATGCAATACAATCAGGATTTTGAAATCTGCAATCGGATAAAAAATAAAATCAAGGCTCCTTCATTTATTTTAGAAGGCGGGACATCTCTTGATGAAATCCTTGGAGTTATTTCAAAAAGCGAGTTTGTTCTTGGAATGAGGCTTCATATTTTAATTTATGCCGCCTGTGTTGGCATTCCTGTAGTTGGTCTTGATTACGACCCGAAAGTCAATAATATGATGGAATATATGGGGCAAAAATATTTTATTCCTGTAAGTAAAATCAGTGAGGACAAGCTTATTTTGTTAATAGATGAAATAATAAATACTCAAGACTCTTTAAAACTAAGCCTTGAAAATATACGAAGTAAGGCGAAAGCTTTAGCGGATAGTAATTTAGAGATTGCACTCAGTCTCTTAAAACAGGAGGAAAACTAATGACAAAAATCACAATAGTATCAGGCTTTTTAGGTGCGGGAAAAACCACTCTTATTAAAAAGCTTATAAGCGAGGTTTACGAGGGCGAAAAAATTGCCCTTATTGAAAACGAATTCGGAGAAATCGGTATTGACGGCCACTTTTTAAAGAATTCGGGAATTGAAATAAAGGAAATGAATTCGGGCTGTATCTGTTGCTCTTTGGTTGGAGATTTCGGCACATCGTTAACCGAGCTTAAAAATACCTATAATCCTGAAAGAATTTTAATTGAGCCGACAGGAGTCGGAAAGCTTTCCGATGTTATTGGCGCAATTGAAAATCTTAATGATGAGGACTTTTCTCTTGACTGTGCCATAACTGTTGTAGATGGGACAAAGTGCAAAATGTATTCTAAAAATTTCGGCGAATTTTATAATAACCAGATTGAAAATGCAAACTGCATTTTAATGACAAGAATGGACAAGATTACAGAGGAAAAGCTTTCGGAAAGCCTCGAAATTTTAAAAGGCATTAACCATAAGGCTTCGGTTATAACTACCCCTCTTAATGAGCTTAAGGGCGAGAATATCCTTTCTGCCATTAAAGGCAAAGATGTGCTTTTAGAGGAAATGCTTGAACATCATCACGAGCATCACCACGAACACGGCGAAGATTGCGACTGCGGTTGCCACGAGCACCATCACGAGCATCACCACGAACACGGCGAAGATTGTGATTGCGGTTGCCACGAGCATCATCACGAGCATCACCACGAACACGGCGAAGATTGCGATTGCGGTTACCACGAACATCATCATGAACACCACCACGAGCACCACCATCACGCCGACGAGGCATTCTCCTCCTGGGGAATTGAAACTCCGAAAGCCTTTTCAAAATCTGCTCTCGAGGGCATTTTATCCGCTTTGGACAGCGGAGAGTATGGCACAATTCTTCGTGCAAAGGGAATTGTTAAGGGTGAGGATGGATGGATGGCTTTTGACTATGTTCCGGGCGAAATGGGAATCAGGGAAAGCAGTGCTGACTACACAGGCAGAATTTGTGTTATTGGTGCTAATCTTAAAGAGGACAAGCTGTCTGCACTTTTTGAAATTTAAGAGGTGAAAAAATGAAATATGCAGTTCCCGTATTTTTAATAAACGGTTTTTTGGAAAGCGGAAAAACTTCCTTTATAAATAATGCAATCCTCTCCGACCCTGAGGTTAAAAAGACAAGAACCCTTGTTATTCTTTGTGAGGAAGGGGAAGTGGAAATTCGTGAGCAGAAAAATCTTTTTATTCATAAGGTTGACAGCAAGGATTTTTTAACACAGTCCCTTTTTTCAAACCTTAGAAAGACCTACAACCCCGACAGAGTTATTATTGAATTTAACTGTATGTGGGGAATGGACGCCCTTTACGATTTGCGTCTGCCGAAAGACTGGCGATACGCCGAACAGCTTACCTTAATTGATGCAACCACTTTTGATGGCTACTATAACAATATGCGAAATATTTTCTTTGAGCTTTTCCAAAGCTCAGCAACCATTGTTTTTAACCGTTGCGACAGGGAAAGCACCAATTTCGCTCAGCTTAGAACGAGGGTTAAGACCGTTAATCCCGATGCGGAGATTATGTATTCAGACGATAAGGGGTTAATTGACCTTACCTTTGAGGATGAGCTTCCATATTCATTAAATGACGAGGTAATCGAGCTTGACGATGATTCCTACACAATCTGGTATATTGATGTTATGGAAAACCCCGAAAGATATAAGGGAAAGAAAATCGCATTTGAAGGGCTTGTTGCAAAGCCGAAAAAATTCAGGGAGTTCTGGTTCGTTCCGGGAAAGCACGTTATGACCTGCTGTGAGGACGACATAGCCTTTTTAGGTTATGCCTGTCGATGGGAAGAGGGTGGCGAGAGCCTTCGGGATTATGACAAAATCAAAATTACCGCAGTTGTGGACTACCGCTTCTGCCCCGAATACGGCGACAAAGGCCCCGTCCTTTACGCAACAGATGTTACTTTATTAGAAAGAAAAGGTTAGGCTCCCGCCTAACCTTTTTTATTTTGTATTAGAAATCGTGGCGAAACCCGAAATCAATATTATATTTTTCAAATATGCAAACAATCTCCTCTATTGCATCAAAGTCCGAATATTCTACGTTCTTTATTACTTTTTGTATTTCGGACAGCATTTTTATAGCCGTCGTATCGGCAATTTGCGATGCATCAATGTCAAAATCTTCTACTTGGTATTTTATAAAGTCAGATATATAATCTTTTAATAACTCAACCTTTATATTCATATTTTCTTTCCCCTTTTAATTTCGATTTGGAATTATTTTTAATTATAATTCCGTTTCGGAATAATGTCAAGGAATTTTTAGAATATACTAATTATAAATATTCTAAAAAGGAATTATATGTTATGAAGATAAGGAAGCAATCTTACGGAAACAAAAATCAAGTAGGTAAAAATATCGAGCGGTTACGCAAAGAAAGAGGAATTAAACAAAAGGATTTCATTGCACAAATTCAAATTATGGGATGCGATATGAACCCTACCAGTTACTCAAAGCTTGAAGGTCAGGTGCGAAGTGCAACTGACAAAGAAATTTTCGTAATAGCAAAAATTCTTGAAGTAAGTATCGAAAAGTTATTTGAAAATGAATAAAACAAAAACCGTTGCAAACGCAGAGATGCTTTTATGAAAGGGTTAAAGCAAATCAGAAAAGAACGCAACCTAAACCAATTAAAAGTTGCTATGGATTTAAATATTTCCCGCGAAGCTCTTTCCCATTACGAAAATGGAAAAAGAGAGCCGAGCCTTGATATGCTTAATAAGATGTCCAAATATTTTAATGTTTCAGTAGATTATTTAATAAATGGCGAGGATTTTAATAAAAGATAAAAGGTTAGGCAAACGCCTAACCTTTTTATATTATTCAAATTCTTCTGCTGTAACAAAGGTATATCCCAAATCGTGAATTGTTTTTGCCATCATATAATGCTTTTCTCTGGTGTCCGGCTGATAAGCAAAATAATCGGGATAGAAATACTGCTCATGAGTTGCCATAACAAGGAACTCGCATCCGCCTTTATCAAGAGATATTATATCCTCATATACTTCTTCGACTGTATCTAAGTTTAAAACAGGGGGACTTCCAATTGCCTTAAAGCGAAGCCCTGTTTCCTCATCAAGGATGGAAAGATTTCTGTTTACAAGAGCATCATTTTCTTCCTGTGTTACGTGGTTATAAGCACAAATCGACGCTTTTATTCTTTCGTCCTTTAATCCTCTTGTATAGAGCCTTGTCTCAGGCTGACGGTTATTTAGAAGTCTTGCAGCGTGGCCATAAGGAAGAATACTCTCATCTCCCGTATATTCCGTTGTGTCGCCTTCGCTTACAGTTATAAATCTTATACCGCAATCATAAAAAGCCTTGCAACCTTCTTTACTAACAGGGAGCCAATGAGGAGTAAGTGCATTAGAAATTACTTTTTCTCCTGCAAATCTTTTCACTTCTCCCATAAGCTGTTCATAGTCCCTTATAACATCCTCATATCTTGCGTTAACATAAGGATAGTCAGGAAACTCCTGCTTTGAATGAAAAGCAAGTTTTAACCAATCGGAATTTGCCTCAAACTCTGCTTTATATGTATCAGGCATTTGAGCGAGCGTAAATTCTTCATCGCCATAATAAAAGTCTGTGCGATAGAAAAGGTTCATCTGAACCTTTAAGCCCCATTCATCGTGACACTTTTTAAGCATTTTGAAATATTCGTTATCAAACAGTGAAGCGGGTTTTTCTCTCGCCACATCACGAAGACACCAAATAACATCGTCTGTAAAAAAGAAAGCCTTTTTCATTTTAAACACCTCTTTAAAATTTATATTTACTACAATAATAAGCTAAGCATCATCGGGATAGTTATAACCGACATCAAATGTGATATAAGTGCCATACTTGCCCCGATGGATGAGTCTTTGCCATAAGTTTCAGGATATACTATTGTGTTAAGCCCGAAAGGCAAAGCAGTGGCACAAAGCACCACTCTTATAATACTTGGGTCAACATTAAACGCCCTGAGTAACAAAACAAAGGCTAACGGCATTAAGATTAAACGGACAATTGATGCAATATAAATTTTTATATTTGCCGAAAGCTTTGCAACAGAATAATTCGCAACAACAAAGCCTGCAATAAGCATTGCAATAGGTGACATACAGTCAGCTAACGAAGAAATTGCGGTTGTTAAAAATTCGGGAAGCGGAATTTTGAAAATTCCCAAAATCATCCCAAGCAAAATCCCCATAAGTGGCGGATTTATCAGGCTTTTCAGGTCAAATTTACCTCCGTTTTCTTTAGGAATTAAGGAATACACCCCGTATGTATAAATGAAAATCTGAAACGGCAAATAAAACATCATATAATCAAATAAAACTTTTTCCCCAAATACCCCTAACACAAGAGCGTTGCCCATAAAACCTAAATTGGGTATTGTAAACGAATAAACATACGCATACTTGGTATATCCGTCCTTTGTGAAAAAACGGGAAATAGCAAGGGCTATTAAAAACGACAAAAGCAGAACCGCCACTCCGTAAAGCATCTGTTTGCTTGCGCCATATAAGTTATCTACTGTAAAATTATTATAAAACGCCCTAAAGGACAGGCAAGGAAGAAGAAGGCAGGTTTCAAGCTTAGATAACCCCCTTGAAGTTTCTTTCGGCAAAATGTGCTTTTTGTTTAATAAAAAGCCGGCTGCCATAAAGCCAAGCAATACTAACATTTGATTAAGAGTTATGTTAAAAAATTGCATATTTCCTCCATATACTGCTTTTGCATTTAATAACGAAATTCCCCATGATAAATCACGGGGAATTCTGGTACGCCGGAAGGGATTCGAACCCCCGACCTTTTGGTTCGTAGCCAAACACTCTATCCAGCTGAGCTACCGGCGCTTATTCAACCTCGTTATTATATCACACCTTTTTATATTTTGCAATAGGTTTTTAAAAAATTTTATTCGGGCAGAACAATCTTTAAAATTTCCTCGTATATTTTATCCGAGTTTTCCTTAAACCTTTCTGCAACATCTTTGGCAACATTAATGTCTCCCACATTTAAAGAAAGCTCCATTAAAGGCTTATGCTCCTCCATTATAGAAAGCTTAACTCCATATTCCTTATGGGTAACGGGGAGAACTTCGGCGTAAACTGCATTTGGGTCTGAAAGGGTATCATATCTTAGTTTTCCGATGGCATCGTCAATTCTGTTCTGTATGCTTTTGGGGAATTTTTCTCCAAAAAGCTCTAAGGCTTTCGCTCCGTTTTCAGTTAAGGCATAACATTCCTCGTTGCGATAAAATGTCTTTTCAACATAGTCGCCCGTGTCAAGCTCGGAAAGTGCCGCAGCCGCATCAAAAAAGCCCATTATATCCTTGTCCCATGTTATAATGTCATAAAAGGTTTCGCTTTTCATTGGTGCTTTATACTGTTTCAAAGCGTAAAGCACTATAAATTTCATTTCTTCCTTTTCTAAAAACATATTCTCCCCACCTTAAACTTCGGGCAAATAACCCTCTTTTTCCAAATTCTCAAAATCCCACTGGCGAAGCACCTCGTATGCAACAATCGCCACAGAGTTTGAAAGGTTTAATGACCTTTTTTCTTTAAGCATCGGTATTCTTATGCACTTTTCGATGTGTTCGTTAAGCAATTTTTTAGGAAGGCCTTTTGTTTCCTTGCCGAAAACCAAAAATATATCCCGCCCCCCATTGTTTTTATAATCCATTTCACTGTGGGTCTTTTTCCCTTTGGTTGTGCAAAAATAAAAGTCGCCGTTCGGATACTTTTCAAAAACCTCATTGACGCTTTTATATTCGTGCAAATCAAGGTCGCTCCAATAGTCAAGTCCTGCTCTCCGGACCGCCTTTTCGCTTATGTCAAAGCCAAGGGGGTGGACAAGATGCAAGGACGCATCAATTACTGAGCAGGTCCTTGAAATATTCCCCGTATTTGAGGGAATTTCTGGCTCAACCAAAACTATATGTAATCTCATTTCTTTGTCCTTTCAAATCTAAACCTTATCTGTGTCGGCGTTTCTGTATTGAATTGCCTCGGTTATATGCCCCGGAAGAATATTCTCCGACTCCTCAAGATCTGCAATTGTCCTTGCCACCTTTAAAATTCGGTTATAGGCTCTTCCCGAAAGCCCTAATTTTTCAAAGGCAAACTTTAAAATTTTGCTTCCCGCCTCATCTAAGGTGCAGTATTTTTCCATAAGCTCAGGGGTTAACTGGCTGTTTGAAAAAATATTTGTCCCTTTATATCTTTCAAGCTGAATTTTCCTTGCCTTATTAACTTTTTCCCTGATTTGAGCAGAAGTTTCACCGCTCTTTTTTCCCTCAAGCTCATCAAAGCTTACGGCAGGAACTTTAACCAGAATATCAATTCTGTCAAGAAGCGGGCCGCTTATACGGCTCATATATTTTGCAATCTGCCCCTCTGTGCAGAAGCAATCGTGATTTTTATCCCCTAAATATCCGCAGGGACAAGGGTTATACGCCGCAACCAGCATAAAATTACAAGGATATGTGCTTGTTCCCCCTGTTCTTGTTATTGTTATTTCCCTATCCTCAAGAGGTTGTCTTAAAATTTCAAGGGCATCACGGCGAAACTCGGGAAGCTCGTCTAAAAACAACACTCCGTTATGGGCAAGGCTGACCTCCCCGGGCTTTGGGTTTGTTCCGCCACCTGATAGTCCCACTGCCGAAACGGTATGGTGAGGGTTTCTGAAAGGACGATTTACTACCATAGGAACATCCTCAGGAAGAAGCCCTGATATGCTATGAATTTTAGTTGCCTCTAAAGCCTCTTCAAAGCTTAAATCGGGAAGAATTCCCGGAAGCCTTTTGGCAAGCATAGTCTTTCCCGACCCTGGAGGGCCCGAAAGGGCAACATTATGGCCGCCCGCCGCTGCGATTAAAAGTGCCCTTTTAATGCTTTCAAGCCCTTTAACATCAGCAAAATCAAAGTCATAGTCATTTCGCCTTGAAAACAGCTCCTCAGTGTTTACCATTGTTTTTTCTATTGGTTTTTCCCCTGAAATATGCTCTACCACCTGACAAAGCTTTTCCGCACCGAAAACCTCCATCCCCTCAATTATCGCCGCCTCTTTGGCGTTGTTTTTTGGAAGAATTACCTTTTTATAACCGTTTTGATAGGCGGAAATCACCATTGGAAGTATCCCGCGGACACCTCGCAGGCTTCCGTCTAAGGCAAGTTCCCCTAAAAATATGTATTCATCTATATTTTTAGCTTTTATCTGGTCTGACGCCATTAAAACAGCCACGGAAATTGGCAAATCATATAAAGCACCTGCTTTTTTAACACTTGCAGGAGCAAGATTAACCACAATCTTTTTAGCAGGCATATAAAGGCCTGTGTTTTTTATTGCAGAGCGAATACGCTCTTTAGACTCTTTAACTGCCGCATCAGGAAGACCGACGATTTCAAAAGCGGGAAGTGAATTTGATATATCCACCTCAACCTCAACAATAAAACCATCAATTCCATTTAAAGCAGAGCTTTGCACTTTAGATAGCATAATTTAACTCCTTTGCCTTACCGCCTCATATATCAGCACCCCCGCCGCAACCGAGGCGTTAAGGGACTCAATTTCGCCAATCATAGGAATTTTAACCAAAAAGTCGCATTTTTCTTTAACCAATCGGCTTATTCCCTCTCCCTCGCTACCGATTACAATAGCAAGAGGACCTTTTAAATCAGAGGAATAGTGATAATCTGTGGCACTAAGGTCTGTCCCTGCCACCCAGATACCCTCTTTTTTAAGCTTTTCAATGGTTTGGGCAATATTTGAAACCTTGGCAACCGGGATATATTCAACCGCCCCGGCAGATACCTTTGCAACTGTTGCATTAAGCCCTACACTTCTGTTTTTCGGAATAATAACCCCGTGCATTCCCGCTGCGTTGGCTGTTCTTATAATGCTTCCTAAATTATGAGGGTCAGAAAGCCCGTCGGCTATAAGAATAAAGGGAGCTTCACCTTTTTCTTTTGCACGCTCTAAAATATCCTCAACAGATGCATAGGCGTGACTTGCAACAAATGCAACTACCCCCTGATGATTTCCGCCCTCTGAAAGCTCATCAAGCTTTTTGCGGTTAACAAACTTATAAGGAATTCTTTTTTCCTTTGCCATAGCCGTTATTTTTGAGATAAGACTATGGGTAAGCCCGTCTTGAAAAAATATTTTATCTATATCTCTGTTTGAGGAAAACGCCTCAATAACAGGGTTTCTTCCATATATTTTATCTTCCATAAATTTCTGCCCCCTATAATATATAAAGTATACCACACTGCTTAGCATTTTGCAATAATAAAAGTATTGCAAAATTTATTTCATTAAAGTATAATATATATGAATTTATTTTTTGTACAGGTGAAAGAAATATGAAAATTCTTGCAATAGAAAGTTCTTGCGATGAAACGGCGGCGGCGGTTGTTGAAAACGGCACTACGATTTTATCAAATATCATAAATACGCAAATTGATACCCATAAACGCTATGGCGGGGTTGTTCCAGAAATCGCATCAAGAATGCATATTGAAAATATCAATACTGTTATTGATAAGGCACTCTCTGAGGCAAGGCTTACATTCTCGGATATTGACGCCTTTGCCGTAACCTACGGCCCGGGGCTTGTGGGGGCACTTTTGGTTGGTGTATCGACTGCTAAAGGGCTTTCCTTCGCCCTTGATAAGCCACTTATCCCCGTTCACCATATTAAGGGGCATATCTGTGCCAACTATATTGAAACCCCTGACTTTAAACCGCCTTTTGTTTGTCTTGTGGCGTCAGGAGGGCATAGCCATATTGTCTTAGTTCGTGACTATAACACCTATGAGGTTTTGGCTAAAACCTGTGACGACGCAGCAGGGGAAGCATTTGATAAGGTTTCAAGGGTTTTAGGGCTTGGTTATCCCGGTGGACCTGCCGTATCACGGGAGGCGGAAAAGGGAAATCCAGATGCAATCCGATTCCCGAGAGTTAATATGGGAGAGGATGGATTTGACTTTAGCTTTAGCGGAGTTAAAACTGCCGTTATAAATTATATCCACAACGCAGAGCAAAAGGGCGAAGAGATAAACAAAGCCGATGTTTGTGCATCTTTTCAGGAGGCAGTTATTGATGTTTTATCAAACCATTTAATTGACTGTGCGAAAAAACACGGTATAACTCAAATTGCCTTAGCTGGAGGGGTTGCCTCAAACAAGCTTTTGAGAGAGAGAATTTTAAAAAAGGCAGAAGAAAATAACTTCACTCTTTCATATCCACCGCCATCACTTTGCACAGATAATGCAGCAATGATTGGATGCAGTGCCTACTATGCCTTTAAAAATGGGGAAGTTGCAAATCTTGACTTAAATGCCGTTGCATCTCTTCCTCTTAAATAACTTGGGAGAAAAATTATGATAATCACTTATGTTTTAGAAAATTCACTTTATATAAACTTAACTAACCGATGCTCAAACGACTGCATCTTTTGTGTCAGAAATAATCACGATGATGTAAACGGTGAGGACAATCTCTGGCTCACTCGGGAGCCGACCGTAGAGGAAATTATAGAGGATATTAAAGGGCGGGATGTTGAAAGCTTTGACGGAGTAGTTTTCTGTGGCTTTGGAGAGCCTTTTGAACGATTTGACGATTGCAAAGCCGTTGCCAAGTGGCTTAAAGAAAATTATAAAGATATTAAAATCCGCGTTAATACCAACGGGCAGGGAAGCCTTATTGCAAAAAGGAATATTGCCCCGGAAATGGAAGGTCTTTTTGACACTGTTTCAATCAGCTTAAATGCAGACAACGCTGAAAAATATCAAGAGGTTTGCAAAAGCCAATTCGGACTTTTAGCCTATGATGGAATTTTAGATTTTGCCAAAGAGGCTAAAAAATATGTGGAAAAGGTTATTTTTTCCGTTGTTAATAAGGTTACACCTGAAGACGAAATTGAAAACTGCCGCAAAATCGCCCTGGAGTGCGGGGTTTCATTCAGAGTGAGGGATTACATTGAATAATCTTAATTTTATTGTGGACAAATTCAGCGTCATAAGTAATTTTTTAACGGACAAGAAGCATATACTCTATCGGGGTGATTTTATGATAGACTTAAATTCAACAATTGCTTATGTTATCGGCATAGTTTTAGTTGCACTTATATTTTTTATTTTAACAAAGCCCTTTAAATGGATTTTAAAGACCGTTTTAAATGGACTTTTGGGCGGAATTATGCTTATTATCATTAACTCAATTGGTGCTGAAATTGGTCTTATGATTCCAATAAATCCGCTTAATGCCCTCCTTGTGGGCATTTTGGGATTTCCCGGGGTTTTACTTCTTGTTTTAATCGGACTTATTTTGTAGGAGGATATACTCTTGAGTAATCTTAACATCTGTTCTCTCAGGAGCAGCAGCAGAGGAAATTCAACTATTGTTTTTACTGAAAAGACAAAAATTTTAATAGACTGCGGAATAAGCTGTCGTATGGCAGTATCCGCTCTTTCGGATATAGGCATTTCTCCTTCGGAAATTGACGCTGTTTTCGTAACTCACGAGCACAGTGACCACACAAAAGGAATAAGCCTTTTTTCAAAGAAATTCAATACTCCTGTTTATGCAAATTCTTCAACCTGGTCCGCTATGCGGGAGAGCCTTTCGGGAGTCAGTGAGGAAAATGTTTTTATAATTGAAGATGAATCAGTTAAAATCGGGGATATAAATATATGTGCTTTCCCCATTCCCCACGACGCCGTTTGCCCTGTTGGCTATACCTTTGTTTCAGGGTGCGAAAAGGTATCCATTGCAACAGATATGGGAACAATTAACGACAGAGTTGTTTGTGCTCTTAAAGGGTCGGACAAGGTGTTGCTTGAAGCAAATCACGACCTTAATCTTCTTTCAATAGGTTCATATCCCGAGCCGCTTAAGAGGCGGATTAAAGGGGACAGAGGGCATTTATCCAATGAAAAAGCAGGGGAGGTTGCACTCTCTCTTTTAAAAAGCGGAACAAAAAAGTTCCTTTTAGGGCATTTAAGCGAGGAAAACAATAATCCTGATTTGGCCTATGTTACGGTAAAGGAAATTTTGTGCAGTATCGGTGCAAGAGAGGGGATTGATTTTGTGCTTAAAATGACCTCGCCTGAGAAAACAGGGGAAGTTATTTAAAAATTCACAGAAAATACATAAATATATGTTATGCTTGTTTTGATTAAGACAGGTGGTGAAGAATATGATTAAGGTTTTGGTTGCTGATGACGAACTGAGAATAAGAAAGGTTGTTCACGACTTTCTGCAAACAAAAGGCTATGAAGTTTTAGAAGCTTCTGACGGAGAGGAAGCCTTTGATATTTTCACTCAGGAAAAGAGCATTGCCTTAGTTGTTTTAGATGTTATGATGCCGAAGATGGACGGGTGGGAGGTTTGCCGAAAAATACGGGAAAGCTCTGCCGTTCCGATAATTATGCTTACTGCAAAATCTGAAGAGAGTGATGAGCTTTTTGGCTTTAACCTTGGAGCTGACGAATATATAACCAAGCCCTTTTCCCCGAAGATTTTAGTTGCAAGAGCGGAGGCTCTCCTTAAAAGAAATCAAACAATAACGGGTGGAAGCAAAATAATCGGAGATATTGAAATCAACAAAGGGGCACACACTGTTAAGGTTTTAGGGGAGGATATTCTCTTAAGTTTTAAGGAGTTTGAGCTTCTTGATTATTTTGTTGATAATCAAGGCCTTGCTCTTTCCCGAAACCAGATTTTAAACAGTGTCTGGAATTTTGACTATTTTGGTGATGCCAGAACTATTGATACCCATGTTAAAAAGCTTCGCAGTAAGCTTTTATCCTGCGGAGATTATATCAAAACTGTCCGAGGCATAGGTTATAAATTTGAGGTAGAGAAAGATGATTGGAAAAAATAAAAAACCTTATAAAAAGAGCCTCCAGAAAAGGCTCTTTATGCTTGTTAATATATCTGTTTTTGCAGTTATTGGCATTTGTGTTCTTTTAAACTCCCTCGTTTTTAAAAACTACTACATCACTCGCAAAACAGACCTTATATATAACCAGCTTAGTAAAATTGAATATCTTTTAAATGACGATTTAGATGAAAATACCTTTCGTCTTGAAATGGAGAAGCTTTGCGTAAATTCCAATATTCACGCGGTGGTTTACAACAATCGACACGCCCTTATATATTCTTCAATTCCCGAAAATGCCTTTCGCTTTAACTTCAATTCCACTTTTAATGTGATTTTTGATAAAGGAAACGTCTCCCTTTTCTTAGATGAAAAAAACCACCCTGAAATCTTAAAACAGGGGACAAACTATGTTATTACTCTGTCTAATCTAAGGCATCTCAATTCTCAGGCAATCGAGCTTTATGCTGTGACCGATGAAAACCACTTTGTTTTTATTCAAACCTCAGTTGCACCAATTTCCGAAAGCGTTGTCTTTTCAAACAGATTTCTAATTTCAACAGGGCTGTTTATCTGGCTGATTTCTGCAATAATTGTGACATTTTTAAGCCGTAAGCTTTTAACGCCACTCCAAAAGCTCACGAATATTGCAGGCAGTATGGCAAATATGGATTTTAGCCAGAAATATGAGGGAAAAACCTTTGATGAGGTTGGAACCTTAGGGGACAGTATGAACAAAATGTCCGAAAATTTGGAGAAAACCATTTCCAACCTGAAGTCTGCCAACGCAGAGCTTCTGCGGGACATTGATAAAAAAGAAAAAATTGACAACCAGAGAAAAGAATTTATGTCCAATGTTTCCCACGAGCTTAAAACCCCGATTTCCATAATTGAGGCTTATGCCGAGGGGCTTTGCGAAATGGAGCTTAATGATGAGGACCGCTCCTACTACTGCGAAGTAATTTTAGATGAAGCTCAAAAAATGAATTTGCTTATTAAAAAGCTTATGTCGCTTATGCGTCTTGAATCAGGAGGTACTGTTTTAGATATAACCCGTTTTGACATTTCCGAACAAATTGAGGAGATTATAAAACAAAAATCAATTCTTTTGGAGCAAAATAATGTTTCTGTTTCCTTTGAAAATCCTGAGCCAAGCTATGTTTGGGCTGACGAATTCTTAATCGAAGATGTTTTCTTAAATTATTTGACAAACGCTATAAAATATTGCTCAAAAGATAAAAAAATCAAGATTTCTCTTGAGAAAAGAGAAGATGCTATCAGAGTGAATGTCTTTAATACGGGCGAAAATATTGACGACGAAGTTTTAGAAAATATGTGGAAGAGCTTTTATACAGCTGACAAAGCACGGACAAGAGATAATGGAAGCACAGGTCTTGGTCTTTCATTGGTTTCAGCAATAATGAGTGCCCACAATCAAAAATACGGAGCTTACAACGCTGATGGCGGAGTAGTTTTCTATTTTGAAGTGGACAGTAAATCTGAATAGTTTAAAAGCCGACGAAATCGTCGGCTTTTATTATTGTTTTTATTATTGCAGAGTTACCCATTTTATAAGACACTTTCCGAACATTTTAACCAAAGTAATTTTCGGAATATCTTCTTTTGCTACAACTGTTCTTTTTGTCAGTTCCTCTCCGTCAACATAAAAGGTTGCCTCTCCAACCTTATCACCCTTTTTTATGGGGGCGTTTAGCTTATCCTCAGTTTTTACTTTAACGGTTATCTTATCCTGATTGCCTTTTTTAACTACTGCCGAAAGGGGGCCTCTTATTTCTGCTCCCACCTTATCCTTTGTTCCGCCGACTACCTGAATTTTGGGTATCTTTGCCTTATATGAAGAATTATCAGCAATAGCATAATTTGCAAAGCCAAAGTCAAGAAGCTTTGAGGCGCTGGAAAACCTTTCCGCCGTGCTGGGCGCACCTAAAACAACTGCAATAAGTTGCATATTATTTCTTTTTGCAGAAGCACTAAGGCAATATTTTGCAACTGAGGTCGAGCCTGTTTTAATTCCGTTTGCCCCCTCATAAAAACGAATAAGCTTATTTGTATTTGAAAGTCCAAACTTTCCGTCTCTTATGGTATCCATCCAGATTGTAAGATACTTTTCAATATCCTTGTGCCTTAAAAGCTCAGCGGAGATAATTGCAATATCCCTTGCTGTGCTGTAATGCTCATCTGTTTCGTCAAGTCCGTTGCAATTTATAAAATGAGTATTTTTTGCCCCAAGCTCAACTGCTCTTTTATTCATTTGCTCAACAAAAGCTTCTTCCGTTCCCGAGATATGCTCTGCCATAGCAACGGCTGCATCATTCCCTGAAGATACCGCAATTGCTTTTAGCATATCATCCACGCTCATACTCTCCCCGACCTCTAAAAACACCTGGGAGCCTCCCATTGAGGCGGCGTGTTCACTTGTTGTCACCATATCGCTATACTTAATTTTTCCGCCGTCTATTGCCTCCATAATAAGAAGCATTGTCATAGTTTTTGTAACCGATGCAATAGGCATTTTGTTGTCCGCATCAACTTCATATAAAACCTGCCCTGTTGTCTGCTCAATCAGTATTGCCGACGGAGCAGTTACAATTTCTGCAGACACATCCGTGTTTACCTGCTGAGAGGCTGCACCAAATACTACCGAAAACAGTGCTGTAATAATTAGTAAAACTGCTGTAAATTGTTTTTTTATCATATTTATCTTCTCCTTTATAGGATAAAATCTCATTATAATCCTATGATACAACCCTTTTAAAAATTCCCCTTTGTGTCTTTTATTGGCTTGACATAATATGCCACCTCTTGCCATATTGACTTTCTTAATCCTTCATTTTAAAATAAAAGTATCTTTGCAAGATACTCGAAAGGAAATGAAATGGAAGATTTAAAAAGACTTATCGAAAAAATCAAAAAAGGAGAAGAAACAAAGGAAACCCTGTATAATTTAATTAGAGATTTTCTTAAAATTGAGGAGAGAAAATATATAGCCTATGTTAAGGGCAGGGCTTTAGACTTTGGTGAGCTTCCAGCCCTTACCTGGCTTGGAGTAGAAAAGGCAATAGAAACTTTTGACTCAAAAAGAGATTGCAGTTTCTTGACCTGGGCGAGTCGTTGCATAAAATACACGGTCTTAGCAGAGGTTAAAACGCAAAAAAATCGCGAAATCCCATATGATACAGTTTTAGGGGACGATGAAAACGGGCTATCCCTTTCTGAAACCATCGAAGACCCGTCTGCCTTTGAGAAATTTTCTCAACTGGAAACCTCCTTAGATGGGAAAAAAGCATTAGATGCATTTAAGCTTCTCTCCCCCTTAGAGAAAAAGATAGTATATTTAACCTGTATAAAAGATATGCCTCTGGCAAAGTGTGCCAGAGGCATAGGGATAACTGCATCCCGGGCAAGATGTATCCGTCTTTCAGCCTTACGAAAAATGAAAGAAAAACTATCTACTTTTCATTATTATTAAGAATGAATATTCTTCTTGCACTGCTGTATAGAACCATAAGAGCAACTACGCAGATAATAAGTTCAGGAAGCATATATGTTGCATTGTATCCCAAAGAATAAATCCAGGGATTTTGCCCCTCAGGAGCATACTCTGCAAAAAGCACCGCCCCTGAAAGCAGAGAGCAGATATATCTTAAAACTGTTCCAACTGTGGTCCCTAAAACTATTCCTAAATAGTTTTTCTTAAAAAGACCTGCAACACCCAAAACGCCGTAGGCGAGAGTATAGTCAAGAAGAATTGACATAGGATGATAAATCACTCCGTCAAATATAATGGAAATTGCTCCATATACCACTCCGCCCAAAAGAGCACTTAAAAATCCCCTCCGAAAAGCAAGAACGAAAAGGGGAAGCATTGTTAAAGAAACTGTTCCGCCCTGAGGCATACTCCAGACTTTAACGAAACTTAAAACCACCGCCAAGGCAATCATAATTGCCGTTTCAACCATAATATTTATTTTTTTACTCATAAAATTACCTTCTTTCTTCGCAAAAGCATAAAGAACCAAACCCCCATAGCTTATGCGGAAATATTTTTTACCGCACAGGCACGCTTTCGCCCTTAGCGTCCTTGGGCCCAAAAAAAATCGGTGTACCCAAAGGGACACCGATAAACGACGCTATTAAAACTCCCTCCGTTGGCATTATCCAAATCAGGTTAAGGGTCGAAACAAAAGTTTCCTCTCAGCCAAAAAGCTCCCCTGTGCATTATTAAATTTTTTCGGCATTTCTGCCAACAGGTTTATTATACCAAAACCTTTATCTTTTGTCAAGATAAACCATCAAAACTGCAATATCTGCTGGAGATACCCCCGAAATTCTTGACGCCTGACCGATTGAAACAGGTTTAATTTTATCAAGCTTCTGCCTTGCCTCTAAACGGAGACCGTCGATACTGCTATAGTCAATATCAGTTGGAAGTGCCTTGTTTTCAAGACGCTTAAACTGCTTTGCCTGGCTTAATTGACGATTTATATACCCCTCATATTTAAGGCTTATTTCAACCTGCTCCGCCACCGCTTCCGAAATTCCCTCTGGTCGGGTTTTATCAATAACCCCCATTGAGTCATAATCAACCTCAGGGCGTTTTAAGATGTCCGATGCCTTTGCTCCCGTTGAAATCGGTGTGCTTCCTCTTGCCACTAAATATTCATTAACCTCGTCAGATGGCGGGAAGGTTATCCCTTCAAGTCTTTCTCGCTCTGCCTCAATCTGCGCCTTTTTATTTAAGAATTTTTCGTATCTTTCTTTAGATATAAGACCGATTTCATAACCCTTTTCCATAAGTCTTAAATCCGCATTATCCTGTCTTAAAAGGAGACGGTATTCCGAGCGGGAGGTCATCATTCGATATGGCTCATTAGTGCCTTTTGTAACTAAATCGTCAATGAGTGTGCCTATGTATGCCTCGCTCCTGTCAAGAACAAAAGGCTCTTCCCCTCTTAATGAGCGGACAGCGTTTATTCCTGCGATAAGGCCTTGAGCCGCCGCCTCTTCATAGCCTGATGTTCCGTTGAACTGCCCCGCTCCGAAAAGACCTTTTATCTCCTTAAATTCAAGTGTCGGTTTAAGCTGAAGTGGGTTTGCGCAGTCATATTCAATGGCATAGGCATTTCGCATTACTTTGGCATTTTCAAAGCCCGGAAGAGTTCTTAGCATTTTAAGTTGAACATCCTCAGGGAGACTGCTTGAAAAGCCCTGAATATACATTTCGTCTGTGTTAAGCCCCATTGGCTCAACAAAAAGCTGATGTCTTTCTTTATCTTTAAAGCGGACAATTTTATCCTCAATAGACGGGCAATATCTTGGCCCGATTCCCTTAATATCTCCGCCATAAAGAGGAGAACGATGGATATTATCAAGGATTACCTTATGGGTTTCCTCGTTTGTATAAGTTATATGGCAAACGGTCTGGTTTTCAAGCTCTTCCTCGGTTTCAAAAGAGAATGGCGTTATCTTCTCGTCCCCATACTGAACTTCAAGGACAGAAAAATCAATAGAGCTTTTTGCAACTCTTTGAGGAGTTCCCGTTTTGAAACGGACAAGCTCAACGCCTATATCCATAAGGCTTTTTGAAAGCTCGGTTGCAGGGAAAACTCCATCAGGACCGCTTTCCTGAGAAAAGTCGCCGATTATAATTCTTGATTTTAGGTATGTGCCTGTGCAGACAATGACTGCACGGCAAAGAAAGCACGCTCCCGTACGGGTATAAACCGCTTTTACGGCATTATTTTCGTCAAGCTCAACCTTAACAATTTCGCCCTGTCTTAAATCAAG
>JAZROF010000013.1:0-7946 GCA_045648565.1 Clostridia bacterium
TTTTGCCACAATACCTTGTGTAACTTTTCCCGCAGTGCAATAAATCTTAATGAAAAAGACAAGCTTATTATTATTGGAAATCCTCCCTATAATGATACCACATCAAAAGTCAGAAAGGATTTAAAAAACGAAAAACCTTGCCCTGTTGACAGCGATTTAAAAACAAGGGACTTAGGTATCTCCTTTTTGTTATCTTATAATAAAATTTCTGCAGACTATGTTGCGGTTTTGCACCCTCTTTCTTATATGATTAAAAAGGCAAATTATGACTTATTAAAGCCTTTTTACAATAATTACAAGTTAATCAGCCACTCAATAATAGACAGCCAGGAGTTTTCTATGACCTCTAAAACAAAAGGCTTCCCTATTATAATCGCCTTATACAAAAGAGATAAAGAAGGAATGTCCTACGAGGAAATTATGGATATGGATTTTCAAACGATTGATAATATATCCTTTAATTTAAAATTTGACTTTATAAAAAACTATATTTCAAAATATCCATCAAAAAGCAAGGTATTAAAAGATGACGATATTTTATTCTTCACAATGCGTGATATAAACGCTTTAAACAGAAGCAGAACCTTTATTCAGGATTATGGAAACAATGCTATTATTATAGATAAAGAAAAGTTTGCTTATTATTGTTATGTTGATGTTTTTAAACAATATATAAGTAAACTGCCTTATTATTATGGAAATATTGATGTTTTTATAAATAACGACCTTTTTCAGCCAATAAAAGATATTTTTATAACCAACAGCGTTGAAAGGCACCCCTGGTTAAAGGAGGAAAATATAAAATATAATTACAATAATGACTATTCTCAAATTGACAAGTATTTTAATACAATCTTTAATTTTTAACTTCTTCTAAGGAGGAATATATTATGCCTATTCAAAAAATTGAAAATCAGACAATTACCGTTAATATTCCTTTAACAACGCCACGAGGCAAGACACGGATAAAGAAAAGAGACGATTTGACCGAGTATGGCGTTCCGGTTTCAACCAAAAGTGAGCCTTTTAGTCAAAATTGTTATGTTGAATGGCAAATCGGCTATGATGTTGTTACGTCCGATAAAGAAAAATTAGATAAAACAACACTGAAAAATTTAAGATTCACAGGTGCAAATGAAAAAGAAAAAGCTCTGTATGAGCTTTCTGAATACATAAAATATTTTTATGACTGGAATGTTATTTCAAGACAAGAACTGACAAATATGCTTGACTATTTATCAGCTATGAATGAAAATGACTTTTTAGATAATCCCATAACTCACCCCGAATTAGCAATAAAAAGAACAAATTTTGTTGAAAAACAAATCAATGGGTTTGGCTTTCTGTGGACTCAAGTCGAATATCCATTATTAGTTTACAAATTCGGGAATTCTGACATTGTGAATGAAATTATAATAAAGGAAAAGCAACGTGCTGTTGGCGTCCAACCTATGCTGTATCTATGCTTTCCAATAACTGAACTTGAAAATTTTGAAACGTTATTAGGAAGGACTGCAAATACAAACGAATGTGCAACCTTTTTAATAGACAAAAATAACATTGGTGTGTTTCTTGAAACATTAAAATTGTTTGGAACACTAAGCAAAAATCACAATAAAGATGTGATTAGCATCATTAATATAATATTAAAGTAAAATTTACGGGGCATCTTTACTTAAGATGCCCCGTATTATTTTAGTTTATATTATCAATTATGTCTAAAATTTCATTTGGCTTTTCTATAATAAATTCTGCATTATGCTCCTCAAGCTCCGCTCTTTCTCTAAAGCCCCATAAAACTCCCACAGTGTGGCAACCTCCGCCGTTTCCTGTTTTCATATCCGTTGAGGTGTCGCCTATGTAAAGACACTCATCGCCCGTAACATTAAAGTTATCAAGGATTTCAAAAAGCCCTGTCGGGTCCGGTTTTTTTGGTCTTCCCTCAGCGTTCCCAATAAGCAGGTCAACCCTGTCTCCAAGGAGAATATCAATAACCTTAAGAGCAGTAAATTCGGGTTTATTGGTAAACACCGCAACCTTTATACCCCTCTTTATAAGCTCATCAATAAGCTCCGTAACCCCGTCGTAAACCTCTGTTAAATACATAAAATCATCGTCATAATCTTTTATATATTTATTATATACCTTATCAAATATTTCCTTATCAGTGCAGGAAACTTCGCTGAGCATTCTCTCAACTAAGGTAACCGCTCCGTCACCTACTAATATTTTATATCTATCTCTTTGGATTTCGGGAAGATTTGCCGATTTTAATGCGTTATTTCCATAATACGCAATAGTTGTTATGGTATCTGCAATTGTTCCGTCTAAATCAAATACGCAAAGCTTTATCATTTTTTGTTCTCCTTCTCAAAATCTATATTGTCGCCTCTTGAAAAATCAATTCTAAGTCCTAAGGCAGACACTTTTTCCTGAATTTTTTTAATGCTTTCTCCTGCCTCATCTCCCGTATATGCTTTATCGTTATAAAGGGCATAATCCTTTCTGAAATCAAGCGGAGATAAATTTGGCATAATAACATTTGCCCCTGCCAAGAGTCCTCGCTCTCTACCGTCTTTTGAAATTGTCCCAAGAGCAGTTGTTGCGGGGAGAAGGCTTTTGGGAAGCATAATTCTTGTTAAAGCAATCATTGTTACAGTAAGTTCAAGCCCACCTGCCTCATAATCTTTAAATGGAGTATCACAGTGTGGGATAAACGGACCGATTCCAACCATTTCGGGAGATAGCTCCTTTAAAAACAGCAAATCCTGTGCCAGATGCTCCTCCGTTTGAAAGGGTGAGCCAACCATAAACCCTGCCCCAACCTGAAAACCTAAATCCTTTAAATCATAAAGACATTTTTTTCTGTTTTCCAGGGTTAAAGAGCTTGGGTGAAGCCTTTTATAATGCTTCTCTGTTGCACTCTCGTGGCGAAGCAGATACCTGTCCGCCCCCGCCATCTTATAATCCCTGTATGTCTCCTTTGACTTTTCTCCAAGGGAAAGAGTTATTGCACAATCAGGGTATTTCTCCTTAATTTGACTGATTATTCTGCACATTACCTCATCACTGTAATAATCGTCCTCTCCACCCTGCAAAACAAAGGTGTGAAAGCCAAGTTCATAGCCCCGTCTGCAACAAAGCATTATTTCCTCTTCACTTAGTCGATAGCGGTTAACCTTTTGGTTGTCGCAACGAATTCCGCAATAAAAGCAGTTATTTTTGCAATAATTTGAGATTTCAATAAGGCCTCTTAAATAAACCTTATCCCCATAATACTTTTTCCTCAAGGAAAAAGCCTTATCTATCAAGGCTTTATCGGTTTTATATTTATTTTCTGAAATCAGCTCTTTAAGCTGAGCCTTGTTCATTTTAGAAATATCCACCGTTTCCTCCTCTATAATATAATATCAATTGCTCTTTCGATAACTGATATTTCCATCCTTTCTTCTTCTCCGCCAAATTCCCCGTCAAAGGTCCATTTTATCTTCTCATCACTTTCAAAGGTTACACTTTTAGCTGAAAATTTGAGAAAATACTCCTCGCTAAGCTTACTTGACATCATTTCAGCCGCCATAATTGAAAGCTGAGCCAAAAGCTTTGGTTTTCTCACAAGAATAACCTCAAAAAGCCCGTCATTTATCTGAGAATTTTCGTTATATTTAGTTTTCATCCCTGCCACATGGTCAACATTTGTGATAAGCCCTAAAATAAATTCTCCGCTTTCCTCGCCTCCGTCCCACTTAACAGTCATTTTATACGGTTTTATATTTGCAAGGCTCTTTACCCCTGCAAAGAAATACGCAGCTTTTCCAAGGGCGTTTTTGGCATTCTGAGGAGTTTCGTAGGACACCTCCGTAAACAAGCCGAAACCTGCAACATAAGAGAAATATTTATCGTTTCCTTTTCCTATATCAATGGCGGTTGACTTTCCGGTTGCAATCTTCTTAACGGCTTTTTTAACAGTTTTGGGGATTCTCAACGCTGTGGCAAAATCATTGACTGTACCTGAGGGAATATATCCAAAAGAGGGCCTTTTTTCTTCCGCTATGGTCATAAGCCCGTTTATAGACTCACGAAGTGTTCCGTCTCCCCCTGATGCAACAATCATATCATATTTTTTTCCGTGGTTCTTAATTTGTTCATAGGCATCGTTTTGCTCTTGTGTAGGGTGAACACGAACATCAAAACCAGCTTTAACAAAGCTGTCCACAATATTAAAAAGCTCGCTTTTAACTCTTGCCTTACCTGATATAGGATTAAATATAAACATCATCCTCTTCACTCTACTCACCGCCTTTAAACATATTTTACTATATTTATCTCAAAAATACAATAGATTTTTAAAAAAAGACTCTGCATAGCAGAGTCTTTTTCTTATTTTATTACTGTTGCGGATTTAATAACAATCGGCTCTATTGGACTTGCCATTTCTCCCATTGAGTTTGGCATTCTTTCTATATCTAAAAAACCGTCAACAACTTCCATTCCCTCTATAACTTTGCCGAATGCGGCATAGTTTCCATCAAGGAAAGACGCATCGTCATAGCAGATAAAGAACTGCGAACTTGCACTGTCAGGAGCACTTGAGCGAGCCATTGAAATTACGCCTCTCTCGTGGGAAAGGGTGTTTTTTGTAAAACCGTTAGATGAGAATTCCCCTTTGATAGTCTTATTGCTTCCGCCCATTCCTGTTCCCTCAGGGTCACCGCCCTGAGCCATAAAGCCATCAACTACTCTGTGGAAGGTAAGTCCGTCATAAAAGCCATCTTTAATAAGCTTTGTAAAGTTTGCAACTGTTTGAGGGGCAAACTCGGGGTAAAGCTCAAGTGTAAAGCTTTCGCCGTTTTCCATAGTGAACTGAGCTTTAACATTTTCCTTTGGAATTTCATCATCTTTATATACTATAACTGATGGGTCCGCACTTACTGTTTGATTTGTCTCATTAGTTCCTGCTGTAAGCTCAGCTTCATTAGGTTTTGTTCCAAAATAAACACCAATTCCTATTGCAATTGTAATAACAACTGCAACAACGGCATATATCCATAAGTTATCCTTTTGTTTTGGTCCTTTTCTCATTTCTTGTCTTCTTTGTTGTCTTGATTTTGTCATAAGTACCTCCTAAAATAAATACTTGTTTATATTGTAATTTACCCCAAACTTTTTGTCAATACTATTACTGTGAAATTTTTATGAAATTCTTGTAATAAGACTTGTAATTTTTAGAATAATATGGTATTATTAAGTTTAAGTCGATTACAGACTATATACAACGGAGGCGATTGAATGAAGAAATTCAGAGGTTTTGGATTTTATGCGATATTACTTATTGTAATTATTTTAATATACTCTATGATTTCAACAGGTGATAATGCTGCTGACTATAAATTTTCAGACCTTGTAAGCTTTATTAAAAATGAAAATGTTAAAGACCTGGAGATTATCGAAAATACGGCTTTGGCAACTTTAAAAAACGGAACTACAATCGAAGTTGATATTCCGAGCTATAATGCTCTTTTCGATGCTTGTGGGGACGAAATTACCGAGCAAATTGCGGAAAAAGCTTTAGTTGTCAGCACACCAAAGCCAACTGAAATTCCGTGGTGGGTTACTATGCTCCCATCTCTTGGTATGCTTATAATTATATTTGTTTTCTGGTTTATATTTATGAACAATTCCCAAGGCGGTGGCGGTGGCAGAGGCGTTATGTCCTTTGGAAAAACAAAGGCTAAGATGTCTGTTGATGCCCAGAGTAAACATAATTTTGACGATGTTGCAGGGGCAGATGAGGAAAAGGCAGAGCTTCAGGAAATTGTTGAATTTCTTAAAAATCCCGCTAAGTTCCAAAAATTGGGTGCGAGAATTCCAAAGGGTGTCCTTCTGGTTGGACCTCCGGGAACGGGTAAAACTCTTCTTGCAAAGGCTGTTGCAGGTGAGGCTAATGTTCCATTCTTCTCCATTTCAGGTTCTGATTTTGTTGAAATGTTTGTAGGTGTTGGTGCTTCCCGTGTTCGTGACCTTTTTGAGCAGGCGAAGAAAAATTCACCTTGTATTGTATTTATTGATGAAATTGATGCTGTCGGCAGACAAAGAGGTGCAGGTCTTGGCGGCGGGCACGACGAAAGAGAGCAGACCTTAAATCAGTTATTGGTTGAAATGGACGGCTTTGGCGTAAATGACGGTGTTATTATTATCGCCGCAACAAACCGCCCTGATATATTAGACCGTGCTCTTCTTCGTCCGGGCAGATTTGACAGACAGGTTTTGGTTGATACTCCTGATGTTAAGGGCAGAGAGGCAATCCTTAAGGTGCACACAAAGAGTAAACCGCTTTCAGATGATGTTAAGCTTGATGTTCTTGCCAAAACAACCGTAGGATTCACTGGGGCTGACCTTGAGAACCTAACTAATGAGGCGGCTCTTAAGGCGGCTAAAGAAAACAAAGAAACAATTTCTATGCAGGACCTTGAAGAGTCTATTATGAAGGTTATAGCTGGGCCTGAAAAGAAAACAAGAATGGTTACAGAAAAGGAAAAACGCTTAACCGCAGTTCACGAGGCTGGGCACGCAATAGTGGCTAAGTTCCTGCCAACACAAGACCGTGTTCATCAGGTTTCCATCATTCCTCGCGGAAGAGCCGGCGGATATACCCTCTCTCTTCCAAAAGACGATGCGTCCTATACCTCCAAGACTGAAATGATTGAAGAAATCATAGTTTTACTTGGCGGAAGAATTGCAGAGAGCCTTATGCTTGGTGATATAAGCACAGGAGCGTCCAATGACATTGAAAGAGCAACTGTTATTGCAAGAAATATGGTTGTTAAATACGGTATGAGTGAAAAACTTGGAACAAGAGTTTTCGGGGATACCAACGATGAGGTATTTATCGGCAGAGATTTCGGTCATACAAAGGATTACAGCGAAAGCGTTGCTGCTGAGATTGATGCTGAAATCAAGACAATTATTGACGGATGCTACTCAAGGTGCGAAAATATCCTTAAAGACAATATGAATAAGCTTAATCAGTTATCTCAGCTCCTAATGGATAAAGAAAAGATTGATGCAGAAGAATTTGAGGCACTTTTTATCGAGCCTAAGGAGGAGACTTCTTCAGAAAGCGAAGAATAGCTATGAAAAGTATTAGTTTAAACGCACCTGCCAAAATCAATTTAAGCCTTGATATTTTAGGGAAACTCCCAAACGGATATCATAGCGTCAAAATGATTATGCAGACAATTCCTCTTTTTGATACTGTCAAAATTGAGGTTTCCTCAGGGAGCGGTATTGAAATTATATGTGACAAGGAAGGCGTTCCTCTGGACAATAAAAACAGCGCCTATAAAGGGGCAGAGCTGTTTTTGGAAAAAGCAAATATTTCTTCAAAAATCACGATTACCCTTAAGAAAAAAATACCAGCAGCGGCAGGTATGGCAGGGGGAAGCACAGATGCGGCGGCAGTTTTAAAGGGCTTAAATGAGCTTTTTAACCACCCCTTATCTGAGGAAGAAATTTTAGCTCTTTGTCTTAAAATCGGGGCGGATGTTCCCTTTTGTTACATCGGTGGATGTGCTCTGTCCGAGGGAATTGGAGAAGTTTTAACTCCGCTTTCCCCTCTTGAAAATGCATATATCGTTATTGCAAAACCCGATTTTTCTGTTTCAACCGCTTGGGTTTACCAAAACTTTAAAATGGAAAATGTTTCTGTTCATCCTGATACGGATAAGGTTATTTCGGCAATAAAAGAGGGAAATCTTAAAGAGCTTTCAGAAAATACCGCAAATGTTTTGGAAACCGTTACCCAAAAAGAATATCCCGTAATTGGGGAATATAAAAATATCCTTAAAGAAAATGGTGCAATCCTCTCTATGATGAGCGGGAGCGGTCCAACAGTTTTCGGTATATTTGCTGATTTGGTATCGGCAGAAAACGCCTATAAAGAAATGCAG
>JAZROF010000014.1:0-2784 GCA_045648565.1 Clostridia bacterium
GAAGATTTTGAACGCCTTTTGTTTGAATTAAAGAAATAATTGTTATGTAAACCAAACCACAAAAAATACGCCCTTAAAATTGCTGTTTAAAGAGGAGATTTTGAAATGAGCAAAGTGATTTCCCGTTTTAATCTCAAAACCCCTTAAAAGCGTGATTTTTTTGATATTTTAAGAGGTCGTTTAAAGGAGGACAAAATTTTGATAAAAAAAGACAAAAAACTTTTCATAACTCTCGTCTTGCTGTGTTTGATAGTTTTAGCTCTTGTTTTTTTCTTCTGGATTTGTGAAAACCGAAACGAAAATTCCCTGAAGATAAAAAACAACAGTATAGACTCTCTTACGAAAGAGAATGTAGAATTAGAAAAAGAGAATGATGAGCTTCTTGAAAAGGTAGAAACATTAGAAGAAGAAATTTCCGTTTTAAAAGAAAGCCTTTCTCCCTCATCAAGTAGTCTGGTTACTTATCAGCAATCAATGATAGGTCTTTCGGATATAAGCCTTTTAATTAAGGAAGGAAAAATCGACGAGGCGAAAAAAGAACTTTTAAAAATAAATACAAACGGCTTTGATTTTACGGCACTTTCTTTTTACGAAAGCCTTTGCCGTGAACTTAACATAAACGCTAAATAAAAAGGAGAAAACATAATGATTGACATTAAAATTTTAAGAAACGAACCTGAAAAACTTATTAAAGCTTTGGAAAGAAGAAAAGAAACAAGAGTTGATGTTGACGGACTACTCGCCCTTGATAAAGAAAGAAGAGAAATTCTTTATAATGTTGAACAGATGAAGAGCAAACAAAACGAGGTTTCAAAGCAAATCCCTGCTCTTAAAAAAGAGGGAAAAGACACCTCTGCAATTTTTGCGGAAATGAAAGAATTGTCCGACGAAATCAAAAAATGCGATGACAAAGTCCGTGATTTGGACGAAAAAATCCAAACAATTATGTATACAATTCCGAACATCGCAAACGAAACTGTTCCGGAAGGGGATACTGATGAGGATAACATCGAAATAAGACGCCATTTAGAGCCAACTCAGTTTGATTTTGAGCCAAAAGCTCACTGGGATTTAGGTGAAGAATTGGGCATTTTAGACGCTTCAACTGCTGCAAAAATCACAGGAACACGCTTTACGGTTTATAAGGATAAGGGTGCAGCGCTTGAAAGAGCGGTTATCAATTTCTATCTTGATACGCACACAAGACAAAACGGATATACTGAAATTTTTCCACCATTTATGGTGCACAGAAACAGTATGATTGGAACAGGGCAGCTTCCAAAATTTGAAGAAGACGCTTTCAAGGTTGCAAACACAGACTACTTTTTAGTTCCAACCGCCGAAGTTCCTGTAACAAATATGCACAGGGACGAAATTTTGGACGGAAATAATCTTCCTATTAAATACTGTGCATACACAGCATGCTTTAGAGCAGAGGCAGGCAGCGCAGGCAGAGATACAAGAGGTCTTATCCGTCAGCACCAGTTTAACAAGGTTGAACTTGTTAAATTTACAAAGCCTGAAGAATCTTATGCTGAACTTGAAAAGCTTGTAGCAGATGCAGAATCTGTTTTAAAGCTTTTAAAAATCCCATACCGTGTTGTTAAAATCTGTATCGGCGATTTAGGCTTTACGGCTGCATTAAAATATGATATTGAGGTTTGGATGCCAAGCTACGGAAGATTTGTTGAAATTTCTTCCTGCTCTAACTTTGAAGACTTCCAGTCCCGCCGTGCTAATATCAAATATAAAAATTCACCAAAGGATAAAGCACAGCTTGTTCACACTCTTAACGGTTCAGGCGTTGCAATCGGAAGAACTGTTGCCGCAATCTTAGAAAACTACCAGAACGCAGACGGCTCTGTTACAATCCCTGAAGTTTTAAGACCATACCTTGGCGGAATGGAAAAAATTGAAAAATAATAACCCCACCCTACAACGCAATCAAAGATTGCTGTGGGGTCCCGAGAACCTTGTTGTTATAAACAATAAAAAATAAAAGGAGATGCTTTTGCATCTCCTTTTTATATTTCTTCTAATAGTTCTTTAATATCGGCTTTTAAAACCTTGCAAAAACAAACTAACTCATAGTCAGTTACTATTCTGTTATTATTTTCTATTTTGCTAATCATCTGCTGGTCAATGTTAACATTTAAGAGTTGCATTTTCGCCGCAAGTTGTTCCTGTGTCATTCCCCTTTTAACTCTTAAAAGTTTTAAATTTTTCGATATTAAATTTTTCTTTTCACCAAAAACAATCTTTTTCATTTTTCAACCCCATTATGTTAATAAAGCTTATTTTACTTGACTTTAACATAATTTTTATGATATTATACGTTACATAAACGTATTTTATAAATGGGGTGTTAAAAATAATAAAAGAAAAGACAGTTCTTTTTATTGGACATAGAGATATTATAGCGACTGATGCTTTAAAAGATGAAATAAAAAAAGAAATTGAAAAACTTATATTGGCTGGATATGATACTTTTTTAAATGGTGGTTTGGGAGATTTTGATTTTCTATGCGCAACTTGTGTTAAAGAACTTAAGAATATTTACCCTAACATTAACTGTATTCTTGTTCTTTATACTCTTTCATATAAAGGTTTTTGGCAGACTTTATATGATGATTGTATTTTCCCAGATGTTTTAGATAAGTGTTTTATAAAATATGCCATTATTAAAAGAAACGAATGGATGATTAAAAATTCTTCCTCTGCTATCTGTTACGTTAAATATCCCTGGGGAGGCGCTTTTCAAACTTATGAAAAAGCAAAAAAGAA
>JAZROF010000015.1:0-72696 GCA_045648565.1 Clostridia bacterium
GACATACGCCAGTATGCCTGCATTTTTTATGACTTCTCTGAGACGAAAAATATCTAACCCAAAACTGCTCTGCACCACAAAAACCTCAATTTTGAGTATAGAACAAGGAAAAAATTCGAAGAATCCTTGACGGATTGTGAGGATTTTTGACGCGGTTATCTGCCAAAATTGTGATTTTTGGGCGGTTAATCCCTAAGGAACACCGCCGAAAAGGCTCTGATTTTTCATATTTTTGGGTAGCAGAAAAACGAGGAGAAGAGGGGAAAAGAAATTTTATGCAAAGGGATAGAGAAAAAATGCTTGACATTTGACATTTCCTGTGATATACTGTATTCCTATTATAATGCGTTTTTAGGCTTTTTTTCTAAAATTTGCCAAAAATTGGGAAGAAAAAAGTCAAAAAACGGGAGAGTTTTTATGCAATTTGCACATAATTTTCTGCAAATAGACTGAAAATTTCTCTACAAAGATACAAAAATGTTGAATTTGTAAATTATTAGTGCATTTTTTTTGATGCATTTTATACATAATGCGCAGTAAAAAATTCACTTTTCTGCGTAAATAAACTTTAGAGGTGATTGTTTATGATACATCCGGTTAAACTCGGAAGGAATACCCGAATGAGTTACGGTAAGATTAGAGAGGTTATTGATATGCCTAATCTTATTGAAATTCAAAAGAATTCCTATAACTGGTTCTTAGAGGAAGGGCTTAAAGAAGTATTTCACGATGTATCCCCTATAGCCGACTTTGCAGGTAATTTAATGATTGAATTTGTCGACTATAGAATTGATATGACGCCAAAATATGATATTGAGGAGTGCAAAGAAAGAGATGCAACTTATGCAGCTCCTCTTCGTGTTAAGGTTCGTCTTATTAATAAGGAAACAGGCGAGGTTAAGGAGCAGGAAATCTTTATGGGTGATTTCCCGATTATGACTCCTTCAGGAACATTTATCATAAACGGTGCTGAGCGTGTTATCGTAAGTCAGCTTGTCCGCGCCCCCAGTGTTTACTATACCCAGGAGTTTGATAAGCTTGGTAAAAAGCTTTTCTTCTCTCAGGTAATTCCAAACCGTGGTGCATGGCTTGAATACGAGACAGACAGCAATGATTTATTCTATGTCCGAATTGACAGAACAAGAAAGATTCCTGTAACAGTTTTAGTTCGTGCTTTAGGCTATGGAACAAATCAGGAAATCTTAAACCTTTTCGGCGAGGATGAAAAAATTCTTGCAACTCTCAGCGGAAAAGATACAACAACATCAGAAGAAGAAGGACTTTTAGAGATTTACAGAAAGCTCCGTCCTGGTGAACCGCCAACGGTTGACAGTGCTAAAACTCTTATAACAAATTTATTCTTCGATTCAAGAAGATATGACCTTGCTCATGTTGGAAGATATAAGTTTAATAAAAAGCTTTCTCTTTATGATAGAATTGTAGGTCAAATCAGTGCTGACACAATAGCGTCGGAAAAGACAGGTGAAATTATCGTTTTCGAGGGTGAAATGATAACAAGAGAGATTGCAAAGGCACTTGAGAAAGAGTGGATTAATGCAATTAACATTAAGGTTGATGATGAAGGAAAGACCACAAAGGTTATTTCCAATAATATGGTTGACCTTAAAGATATTGTTGACTATAACCCAAGAGATTACGGCATTAAGGAAAAGGTTAGACTTTCTGTTTTAAATGAAATTTTAGCGCAGTATCCTGATGTTAACTCTGATGAATTTAAAAAGGAAATTGAAAACCGCCGTTATGAGCTTGTTCCAAGCCACATAATAATTGACGATATTATAGCATCAATTTCTTATATGTTAAATGTTGCCCACGGTGTTGGCCATATTGACGATATTGACCATTTAGGAAACAGAAGACTCCGCAGTGTTGGGGAGCTTTTACAGAACCAGTTCAGAATTGGTCTTGCAAGAATGGAAAGAGTAGTTAGAGAGAGAATGACAACACAGGATTTAGACTCAATAACTCCTCAGACCTTAATCAATATAAGACCTGTAACATCTGCTGTTAAGGAATTCTTTGGTTCATCTCAGCTTTCACAGTTTATGGACCAGATTAACCCTCTTGGTGAATTAACTCATAAGAGAAGATTATCAGCGCTTGGTCCCGGCGGTCTTTCAAGAGACAGAGCAGGCTTTGAAGTGCGTGACGTTCATCACTCACACTACGGCCGTATGTGTCCTATCGAAACTCCTGAAGGTCCAAACATCGGTCTTATTAACTCTCTAAGCGGATATGCAAAGGTTAACGAATACGGCTTTATTGAAGCTCCTTACCGTAAGGTTGACAAGGAAAAGGGTATCGTTACAGATGAAGTTGAATATATGACAGCTGATACAGAAGACGGATTCTATATCGCACAGGCAAACGAAGAGCTTGACGAAAACGGAAAGTTCCTCTCAAGCCGTGTTGTTACAAGATATAAGGACCAGTTCTTAGAAGTTAGTGCTGAGCCTGGAAATTGCCGTGTTGACTATATGGATGTATCTCCAAGACAGGTTACATCTATAGCAACAGCGATGATTCCGTTCCTTGAAAACGATGACGCTAACCGTGCCCTTATGGGATCTAACATGCAGCGTCAGGCTGTTCCGCTTTTAATGCCTGAATCTCCAATCATTGGAACAGGTATGGAATATAAAGCTGCAAGAGACAGCGGTGTTTGTGTTCTTGCTAAAAATTCAGGTGTTGTTTCCAAAGTGTCTGCAACTCACATTGAGGTTAAGACAGACGAGGGTGAAACAGATAAATATAAGCTTATTAAGTTCACTCGTTCCAACCAGGGTATGTGTATAAACCAGCGTCCAATAGTTGAGGTTGGTGAAAGAGTTGAAGCTGGCGACATTATCGCCGATGGCCCTTCAACTAAGAATGGTGAGCTTGGACTTGGCAGAAATATCCTTATCGGATTTATGACCTGGGAAGGTTATAACTACGAGGATGCTATGCTTATTAACGAAAAGCTTGTTAAAGAAGATATCTTAACATCAATCCATATTGAAGAATATGAAATTGAGTCAAGAGATACAAAACTCGGACCTGAAGAAATCACAAGAGATATTCCAAATGTTGGTGAAGACGCTCTTCGTGATTTGGACGAAAGAGGTATTATCCGCGTTGGTGCTGAAGTTGAGAGCGGCGATATCTTAGTTGGTAAGGTAACTCCTAAGGGAGAAACAGACCTTAGCTCCGAGGAAAGACTTCTTCGTGCAATCTTCGGTGAAAAGGCAAGAGAAGTTAGAGACACATCTCTCAGAGTGCCTCACGGTGAATACGGTATTATCGTTGATGTTAAAGTATTTACAAGAGAAAACGGCGATGAACTCCCACCTGGAGTAAATCAGATTGTCAGATGTTATATTGCCCAGAAGAGAAAAATCTCTGTTGGTGATAAGATGGCTGGCCGTCACGGTAACAAGGGTGTTATTTCAAGAATTCTTCCTGAAGAAGATATGCCGTTCTTACCTGATGGAACTCCGCTCCAGATTGTTCTTAACCCACTTGGTGTTCCTTCCCGTATGAACATCGGACAGGTGCTTGAGGTGCATTTAGGCTATGCTGCTAAAAAGCTTGGCTGGAAGGTTGCAACCCCTGTATTTGACGGTGCAAATGAGCAGGATATTGCAGAGGCTCTTATTCAGGCAGGTTATGATAAAGACGGTAAAACAGTTCTTTATGATGGTAGAACAGGTGAAGCCTTTGATAACAGAGTAACAGTTGGATATATGCATATCTTAAAACTTGCTCACTTAGTAGATGATAAAATTCATGCTCGTTCCACAGGGCCTTACTCCCTCGTTACTCAGCAGCCACTTGGTGGTAAAGCACAGTTTGGTGGACAGAGATTCGGTGAAATGGAAGTTTGGGCGCTTGAGGCGTATGGTGCAGCTTATACACTTCAGGAAATCTTAACTGTTAAGTCCGACGATGTTGTGGGAAGAGTTAAAACCTACGAGGCAATCGTTAAGGGCGAAAACATTCCAAAGCCGGGCGTTCCTGAATCCTTTAAGGTTTTAATTAAGGAACTTCAAGGTCTTGCACTTGATGTTAAGGTCTTAGACGGCAACGGCAACGAAGTTATCTTAAAGGAACTTTCCGATGAGGATGATGACGATATGCCAATGGTTGCAGACCTTGAAAACGTTGAGAATAATATTGACGATGTTGATGGCGCATTCAAGCTCTCAGAAGATGATGACGATTTTGATGACGACAGTATTCTTGACGATGATGAATACGATGATTTTGATGAGCCTGATTTAGATGCAGAGGAAATTGAAGCAGATTTTCTATCTGTTGAAGAATTAGGCGAAAGTGAACTTGACGGCGACGATGAGGATGACGAAATCTAATTAATCTTTATTGTCGAGTTCCTGTGGCTCACAGCAGGAAATTTCCGAAAAAATTTTGTGAGCAGAAAGTCGAGTGTTCGTTATGAGTGAATATCAAAATTTTGAGGCGATGCAGATTGGTCTTGCATCCCCTGAAAAAATAAGAGAATGGTCAAGAGGCGAAGTTAAAAAGCCTGAAACCATTAATTATAGAACCTTAAAGCCCGAAAAAGACGGTTTATTCTGTGAGCGTATTTTCGGACCTACAAAGGATTGGGAATGCCATTGCGGAAAATACAAAAGAGTTCGTTATAAGGGCGTTGTTTGTGACCGTTGCGGCGTTGAAGTTACCCGTGCAAAGGTGAGAAGAGAAAGAATGGGGCATATTGAACTTGCTGCCCCTGTATCACACATCTGGTACTTTAAGGGTATTCCAAGCCGTATGGGGCTTATCCTTGATATGTCTCCCCGTGTTCTTGAAAAAGTATTATACTTTGCAGAATATGTTGTAATTGATCCGGGCAGAACTGACCTTATGGCACATCAGGTTTTATCTGAAAAGGAATACCACGAGGCAGTTGAAAAGTACGGTGAAGGCTCTTTTAAAGCAGGAATGGGAGCAGAAGCTATCCTTGAAATGCTTCAAAATATCGACCTTGAAGCCCTTTATGAAGAACTTAAAGAAGATTTAGACGGTGCAAAGGGTCAGAAGAAAAGCAAAACAATCAGACGCCTTGAAGTTGTTGAAGCTTTCAGAATGAGCGGAAATAAGCCTGAATGGATGGTTATGACAGTTATCCCTGTCCTCCCACCTGATATCAGACCTATGGTTCAGCTTGATGGCGGAAGATTTGCAACATCAGACCTTAATGATTTATACAGACGTGTTATCAACAGAAATAACCGTCTAAAGAAATTAATTGATTTATCCGCTCCTGAAATCATTATCAGAAACGAAAAGAGAATGCTTCAGGAGGCTGTTGACGCATTAATCGATAACGGAAGACGCGGCCGTCCTGTAACAGGTCCTGGAAACAGAGCTTTAAAATCCTTGTCTGATTTACTCAAGGGTAAGCAGGGCCGTTTCCGTCAAAACCTACTTGTTAAGCGTGTTGACTACTCAGGCCGTAGCGTTATTGTTGTAGGACCTGAACTTAAGATTTATCAGTGCGGTCTTCCGAAGAAAATGGCACTTGAACTCTTTAAGCCATTTGTTATGAAAAAGCTTGTTAAAGACGGACTTGCTCACAATATTAAATCTGCAAAGAGAATGGTTGAGCGTGTTCGCCCTGAAGTTTGGGATATTTTAGAGGAAGTAATTACAGAGCATCCGGTTCTTTTAAACCGTGCCCCCACACTTCACAGACTTGGTATTCAGGCGTTTGAGCCTGTTTTGGTTGAAGGTAAGGCACTTAAGCTTCACCCACTTGTTTGTACTGCGTTTAACGCTGACTTCGACGGTGACCAGATGGCGGTTCACCTTCCACTTTCAGCCGAGGCTCAGGCAGAAGCAAGATTCTTAATGTTATCTGCAAACAACCTTCTTAAGCCTCAGGATGGTAAGCCTGTAACTGTTCCTACACAGGATATGGTTCTTGGAAGTTACTACCTCACAATCAGAATTGAGGGAGAACTTGGAGAAGGAAAGGTGTTCAAATCAGAAGAAGAAGCTTTGATGGCGTATGCAAATAACGTTGTTGGACTTCATGCCCCTATTAAGGTTAGAAAAACAGGCGAGTTTGAGGGAAGAACAATTACAAGGCTTATTGATACAACTGTTGGTCAGCTTATATTTAACAGTAAGATTCCTCAGGACCTTGGTTTTGTTGACAGAACTAATGAAGAAACAGCTTTAGACCTTGAAGTAACATTTAAGGTTGATAAGAAAAAGCTCGGTCAGATTATTGACAGAAGTATCAAAATCCACGGTATTACGGAAACTGCAACACTGCTTGATAATGTTAAGGCAATGGGCTTTAAGTACTCAACAAAGGGTGCTATAACAGTAAGCGTTGATGATATTATCATTCCTGATGCGAAAAAGTATATTCTTAATGGATATAATGAGGAAGAAGCACAGGCAAGAGGTTGTGAAGCTGGTCAGTTCTCAAAATATGTTAAGGACAAGAAAACTGTTTATAAGGTTGACGCCTTAACAGATGAAGAGAAAAAGGCATTAGAAAAAGACGGATACGAGCTTGTATTTGAGGATTGTGCTCAAAAGCGTGTCGATAAGATTGACAAACAGTTCAGACGCGGTCTCTTTACAGATGAAGAAAGATATAACAAGGTTATTGATGTTTGGAACAGCACATCTGATATGGTTACAGGTGCTATGATGGAAAACCTTGACGAGTTAAACCCAATCTTTATGATGGCAAATTCAGGTGCCCGTGGTAGCGTTAACCAGATTCGTCAGCTCGCTGCGATGCGTGGTCTTATGGCGGATACATCAGGTCGTCCTGTGGAAATTCCGATTAAGGCTAACTTCCGTGAAGGTCTTACAGTTCTTGAGTACTTCATTTCAACTCACGGTGCTCGTAAAGGTCTTACTGATACAGCACTTCGAACAGCCGACTCAGGTTACCTCACCCGTCGTTTGGTTGATGTATCTCAGGAAGTTATCGTTCGCGAAATCGATTGTGGAACAAGAGATTATATAGTTGCAACTGCTATTACAGAGGGCAAGGAGGTTATTGAACCACTTGCTGACCGCTTAGAGGGCAGAACAGTTGCAGAAGTAGTTGTTCACCCGGAAACAGGCGAAGTTTTAGCAGAGGAAAATGAAACAATCAACGCCGACAAGGCAAAGAAAATTGAAAATGCGGGAATAACAGAAGTTAAAATCCGCAGTGTATTAAAATGTAGAAGTAAGGTTGGCGTTTGTGCTAAGTGTTACGGATACAACTTAGCTTCAGGTGACCTTGTTGATGCAGGTGAAGCAGTTGGTATTATCGCGGCTCAGTCAATCGGTGAACCGGGAACTCAGCTAACAATGAGAACCTTCCACGCCGGCGGTGTTGCATCGGGTGACGATATCACACAGGGTCTTCCTCGTGTTGAAGAACTTTTCGAAGCAAGAAAGCCAAAGGGACTTGCAATTATTGCAGAGCTTGGCGGTAGAATTCAAATCAGCGAAACCAAGAAAAAACGTGAAGTTACAGTTCTTGATGATGAGAATGGAAACGCTGCAACTTATCTCATTCCTTATGGCTCAAGAATTAAGGTAACAGATGGCCAGGTTGTTGAGGCGGGAGATGAACTTACAGAGGGTAGCGTATATCCGCAGGATATTATGAATATCAAGGGTTACACAGCAGTTCATGACTACCTCATTAAGGAAGTTCAGAAGGTTTACAGACTTCAGGGTGTTGATATTAACGATAAGCATATTGAAGTTATCGTTAGACAGATGATGCGTAAGGTTCGAGTTGAATCTGCAGGTGATACAGACTTTTTAACAGGCTCATTAGTTGACAGATATGAGCTTGAAAGAGAAAATATAAGAATGGAAGAAGAGGGCAAGGAACTTGCAACTGCAACCGATGTTCTTATGGGTATTACCAAGGCGGCTTTAGCTACAGATTCATTCCTTTCAGCGGCATCCTTCCAGGAAACAACAAGAGTGTTAACTGACGCTGCTATTAAAGGAAAGAAAGACCCGCTTATCGGTCTTAAAGAAAATGTTATTATCGGTAAACTTGTTCCGGCAGGAACCGGTATGCCGGAGTATAGCGGAATTTATGTTCAGGCAAACGAAAATGAAGCGATTGCTGATGCACTTTCCAATATAGAATTTTAAAACTTAAAAGGCTCTGCTTAGCAGAGCCTTTTTTTTATTCCATCTCGATTATTATTAAATCGTCTCCGATATTTTTTATGTTCTCCCATTTGATAACAATATCATCTTCTCTGCCGAAAAGCCCCATAATTTTATATCCCCCTGAAACCACAAGGGAAACAAGGCTCCCTGTTTCAAGGTCAACTTCAACATCCGAAGGAAAGCCAAGTCTTGCTCCTGTTTTTATATTTATTATTTCTTTATTTCTTATTTCGTTAATGCTGCAAGAAGCCATAAAATCACCCCTTACAATCATATGATTTTTTCGTATAAATTATGAAAAATGAACCAATAATGTTTATGTAAAAATTAAATATTAAGGGGAAAAGATAATGATTATAAACAAGGTGGAAATTTGTGGAATAAACACTTCAAAACTGCCAACTCTTTCGGAGGCTGAAAAAAAGGAGCTTTTTGAAAAAATCAAAAATGGGGACAAGCAGGCAAGACAGGAGTTTATTTATGGAAATTTGCGCCTGGTTTTAAGCGTTATGCAAAAATTCAATAACCGTGGTGAGTGCGCAGACGACCTTTTTCAGATTGGCTGTATCGGGCTTATAAAAGCCCTTGATAATTTCGATACCTCTCACGGAGTAAAGTTTTCTACCTATGCAGTTCCAATGATTATCGGGGAAATAAGACGATATTTAAGAGATAATAACGCATTAAGAGTAAGCCGAAGTCTTCGGGATATTGCCTATAAGGCTCTTGCGGTTAAGGAAAGGCTTATGTCGGAAACCTCAAAAGAGCCAAGTAATACCGAAATTGCCAGAGAACTTGGGGTTAAAACCTCCGAGGTAGATACAGCTCTTGATGCAATTATGGACCCAGTATCCTTAAATGAGCCTATCTATCACGATAGCGGTGATGCGGTTTTTGTAATGGACCAAGTTAAGGATGAGAAAAATAATGACGAAAAATGGCTTGATGAAATTTCATTAAGCCAAGCCATAAACAGACTCCCCGAGAGAGAAAAAAACATAATTACATTAAGGTTTTTTAGTGGCAAAACACAAATGGAAATTGCCGACGAAATTGGGATTTCTCAGGCACAGGTCTCCCGCCTTGAGAAAAACGCCATAAACCATATGAAAAAGCACCTTTAAATAATATTCAGGATGCTTGACTTTATAAAGGGGTTTTGATATAATGTAGAATACAATATTGTTGATGGAGATATTTATATGAATATTACTATAATAGGTCTTGGGAAAATAGGCGAAAAGCTTACTGAAGAATTAAGCCGAGAGGGAGAATATAACATAACGGTTATTGATACAAACCACGAGGTAACAAAGCGGGTGGTTAACGCTTATGATGTTATGGGCGTTTCAGGAAATGGAGCCAGCATCGACACTCTTCGCGAAGCAAAAGTTGAGGATACGGATATTCTTATCGCTGTAACAGGCTCGGATGAGCTTAATCTTTTAACTTGCCTTCTTGCCAAGAAATTAGGTAATTGCAAAACTATTGCAAGGGTGAGAAATCCTGAATATAATAAAGAAATTCACTTTTTCAAAGAGGATTTAGGCCTCGCTATGATTATCAATCCCGAGCTTACGGCGGCAGATGAAATTGCAAGACTTTTGCGTTTTCCCAGTGCTGTACAGATTGATACTTTTGCAAAGGGAAGAGTTGAAATTCTTAAATTTAAAATCCCAGGTGGCTCGCCTCTCTGTGATATAAAACTTGCTGATCTTTCGCAAAAGCTCAGTTGCGATGTCCTGGTTTGCGGAGTTGAAAGAGGAGAAGAAGCCTTTATCCCCGGCGGTGATTTTATGCTCAAGGAGGGGGACTTTATAAGCATAGTTTCGTCTATTGAAAATACCTCCCAGTTTATCAAGAAAATAGGCATAAAGACCAATAAGGTTAAAGACTGTATTATAGTGGGCGGAGGAACAACCGCTGTATACCTTGCTCATAGACTCATAAGATCGGGAATAAGCGTTAAGATTATTGAAAACAACCCAAGTAGATGCGAATTTTTATGCGATATTCTTCCTAAAGCTACCATAATAAACGGGGACGGAACTGAAAATCGCCTTTTACTGGAAGAAGGTATTGATAAGGCGGAGTCATTTGTTGCCCTTACAGGAATTGATGAAGAAAATGTGCTCCTTTCCTTGTATGCAAAAACAAAAAATAACGGGAAAATAATAACAAAAATAAACAGAATTGCATACGAAGAGGTTATCGGAAATTTAAATCTTGACACAATAATTTATCCGAAAGAGATTACAGCGGAGTACATAATTCGATTTGTACGCGCTATGAATAACTCAATCGGGAACAATATTGAAACACTTCACTATATTTTAGACGGCAAGGCAGAGGCTCTCGAATTCAGAATAAAAGAGAACTCTCCTGTAATCAACAAGACTATTGAAACGCTTAACTTAAAGAGCGGAATTATTATAGCCTCAATAAACAGAAACGGCAAAATTATAACTCCTAAAGGTAAAGATATTATTAAAGTCGGAGACACGGTTATAATTGTTACGACAAACACAGGCTATAATGATATACAGGATATACTGAAATAGGAGAAAACTTATGAATTTAAAAGTAATTTCTTATGTGGTAGGCTGGGCACTTAACATAGAAGCTGTTTGTATGCTTTTCCCCTTTTTGTGTGCTTTGGCGTATGGAGAAGAGAATAAGTTTCTTTTTCTGTTTTGCGCGCTTTTGTGCTTTGTGGTAGGACTTACGCTGACCGTAAAGCCGCCTAAGAATAAATCGATATTTGCAAAGGAAGGCTTTGTTGCAGTTGCACTGAGTTGGATTGCAATAAGTATTTTCGGGGCAATCCCCTTTAACGCATCAGGCTACATACCAAACTTTTTTGATGCGATTTTTGAATCAGTTTCAGGATTTACAACTACAGGAGCGTCAATTTTAACAGATGTTGAGGTGCTCCCTAAATCCCTGCTTTTCTGGCGAAGCTTTACACATTGGATAGGCGGAATGGGAGTTTTAGTCCTTTTGGTTGCGGTTCTCCCTTTATCAGGAGGAGACAATTTCCACCTTATCAAGGCGGAAAGCCCGGGACCATCTGTGGGGAAACTCGTTCCTCATATTAAATCAACGGCGAAAATCTTATACCTTATATATCTGGCTTTAACCTGTTTGCAGGTTGTTCTTCTCTTGGCAGGAGGCCTGAGCTTCTTTGAAGCGTTGACTTTATCTTTTGGCACGGCAGGAACAGGAGGCTTTGCAATTTTAAATTCGGGCATTGCGGAGTATACTTCCTATGTACAGATAGTTATAACAGTGTTTATGATTCTTTTCGGCATAGACTTTTCGTTCTATTATTTAATTCTTATGAGAAAAGTTAAGTCTGCACTGAAAATGGAAGAAGTCCGTGCTTATCTTTTGATAATTTTATCAGCCGTTGTTTTAATAGGTATAAATATTTACTCTATATTTGGAAATATTTTTGAAACAATTAAGCACTCATCTTTTCAGGTGGCGGCTATGATAACCACAACGGGCTATTCCACGGTGGATTTTAATGCCTGGCCTGAGTTTTCAAAAACAATACTTGTTCTTTTGATGTTTTGCGGTGCCTGTGCAGGAAGCACGGGCGGTAGTATGAAAGTGTCGAGAATACTTATTTTGTTTAAAACTATTATAAAAGAAATAAAAGTTCTTGTTCACCCTAAAAGTGTCATAAAGGTTAAGCTTAACGGACGAATTTTAGAGCACGAAACGCTGCGTTCAATCAATGTTTTCTTTATTTCATATATGTTTATATTTGCGGTTGTGCTTTTACTTATAAGCTTTGACAATTTTGATTTTACCACGAATTTTACCGCAGTGGCATCCGCTATAGGAAACATCGGCCCAGGTCTTTCCGTGGTCGGCCCAACAGGGAATTTCTCGGGATTTTCTGATTTTTCAAAACTGATTCTGACTATGGCTATGCTTATAGGACGACTTGAAATTTTCCCGATGCTAATTTTATTCTCACGAAAAATCTGGAAGAAATGATAACAAAATAAAAACCCCAAAAGCTTTTCGCTTTTGGGGTTTTTATTTTACTCTTCGCTGTCAATAGTTGAAATGCAGATTGTCATTTCTTCTAAAACATCAAGTAGTCCGTGAACTGTATCCAGTGCTGTAAACATTGTTACATTATTTTCAACAGCACAGCGTCTGATCATATATCCGTCTGATTCATCATCAATCTCGCCCACATCACGGGTGTTTATAACATAGTTAACATATCCTTTGCGGATTGACTCTAAAATCTCTTCACTGCCCTCTTTGATTTTCTTCTTAATTCTTGTCTTTATGCCGTGAGACTTAAGGAAGTTTGCAGTTCCGCTTGTTGCCTCGATGTTAAAGCCCATCTTATAAAATCTCTCGATAAGAGGAAGAGCCTCTTCTTTATCTTTATCGGCGATTGAAACAAAGATTGTTCCATAGTTAACAACATTCATTCCTGACGCCTGAAGAGCTTTGTATAAAGCTCTTGTTCGGCTCTTATCATAACCGATTGCCTCACCTGTTGATTTCATTTCAGGAGAGAGGTAAGCGTCAAGCCCTCTGATTTTCGAGAATGAGAAAGCAGGAACTTTAACATACCATCTGCTCTTTTCCTTTGGATAAATCTCTGTTATTCCCTGCTCAGGGAGAGTTTTCCCTAAGATTGCAAGGGTTGCAATGTCTGCTAAAGAATAGCCTGTTGCCTTAGATAAAAACGGCACTGTTCTTGATGAACGGGGGTTAACCTCGATAACATAAACATCATCATTTTTGTCAACTATAAACTGGATATTATAAAGACCAACAATACCGATACCAAGAGCAAGGCGTTTTGAGTAGTCAATAATTGTTTCCTTAACCTTGTCGGAAATACTAAAGGATGGATATATACTAATACTGTCGCCGGAGTGGATACCTGTTCTTTCAACGTGTTCCATAATTCCCGGGATAAACACATTTTCACCATCACAAACCGCGTCAACCTCAACCTCTTTACCAACGATGTATTTATCAACTAAAACAGGCTTGTCCTCGTCAATTTCAACGGCAGTCTTAAGGTATAGACGGAGTCCCTCTTCGTTGTTTACAATCTGCATAGCCCGACCGCCAAGCACATAGCTTGGTCGAACAAGAACAGGATAGCCGATTTCGCTGGCAGCCTTAACGCCGTCCTCAATTTTAGTAACGGCTTTACCCTTTGGCTGAGGGATGCCTAAAACATTCATAATGTGTTCAAAGGAGTCGCGGTTTTCCGCTCTTTCAATAGCGTCAACATCTGTTCCGATAATCTTAACACCACGCTTCATAAGTGGCTCAGCAAGGTTAATTGCAGTCTGTCCGCCGAGAGATGCGATAACGCCCATCGGCTTTTCAAGCTCAACAATATTCATAACATCTTCAACAGTGAGTGGCTCAAAATAGAGCTTGTCGCTTGTTGTGTAGTCTGTTGAAACAGTTTCAGGGTTATTGTTGATTATAATTGATTCATAGCCGTATTCTTTAATAGTCTTAACAGCGTGAACTGTTGAATAGTCAAACTCAACGCCCTGACCGATACGAATAGGTCCTGAACCTAAAACAATAATTTTCTTCTTGTCACTTACGATTGATTCGTTCTCATCTTCATAAGTTGAGTAGAGGTAAGGGATATAGCCCTCGAACTCACTTGCACAAGTGTCAATCATCTTGTAAACGGGGAAGATGCCGTTTTCCTTACGGAGATTATAAATTGCATCTTCGTCAGTTTTCCAGAGATGGGCGATATATTTATCGGAGAAGCCCATTTTCTTGGCCTCTTTAAGAACATCAATATTACCGATATTTTCCTTTGCCTCAAGAACTCTCTCAAGGTCAACAATGTTCTTAATTTTGTCAAGGAAGAACATATCAATATGGGTTATATTGCAAATTCTGCTGTGGTCAACGCCAAGCCACATAAGCTGAGCGATGGCATAAATTCTGTCGTCTGTGCCTTCTGCAATATAAGCGAGGAGGTCATCAACAGACATTTTACTTTGGTCGAACTTTGACATATAAATATGGCAAACTCCGATTTCAAGAGAGCGGATAGCCTTAAGAAGACTTTCTTCCAAAGTTCTGCCGATGCTCATAACTTCGCCCGTTGCTTTCATCTGAGTTCCAAGCTTATTTGAAGCCTTGGCAAACTTATCAAATGGGAAACGAGGCATCTTTGTAACAACATAGTCTAAAGCTGGCTCAAAACTTGCAGGAATGTTAGCAAGTTTAATCTCGTCAAGTGTCATACCAACCGCAACCTTTGCCGTAACCCTTGCAATTGGGTATCCACTTGCCTTTGATGCAAGAGCGGAGGAACGGGAAACTCTTGGGTTAACCTCAATTACATAATAGGTAAATGATTGAGGGTCAAGAGCAAACTGAACGTTACATCCGCCCTCGATTTTAAGGGCACGGATAAGGCGGAGTGCCGCATCGCGAAGCATATTATATTCTTTGCTTGTTAAAGTCTGAGCAGGAGCAACAACTATACTGTCACCCGTGTGGATACCAACAGGGTCCATATTTTCCATACTGCAGATTGTTATTGCAGTATCGTTGCTATCACGCATAACCTCAAATTCAATTTCTTTATAACCTTTAATGCTCTTTTCAACCAAAACCTGGCCAACAGGTGAAAGCTGAAGAGCGTTTTTCATTATTTCACAAAGTTCTTCTTCGTTGTCCGCAAAACCGCCGCCTGTTCCGCCTAATGTAAAGGCAGGACGAAGAACAACAGGGTAGCCGATTTCTTCTGCGGCTTTTATGCCCTCTTCCATACTGGTTGCGATTAAGGACGGAAGAACTGGCTCTCCAAGCTCTTCGCAAAGCTCCTTAAAAAGCTCTCTGTCCTCGGCTCTTTCAATACTTTCACAGCTTGTTCCAAGTAGCTCAACCTGACATTCGGCAAGTATTCCCTTTCTTGCAAGCTGCATAGCAAGGTTTAAGCCTGTCTGTCCGCCGATTCCCGGAACGATAGCGTCAGGACGCTCATATCTTAAAATCTTTGCAACATATTCGAGTGTAAGAGGCTCCATATAAACCTTATCAGCAACAGTTGGGTCTGTCATAATTGGAGCAGGGTTTGAGTTAACCAAAATAACCTCATAGCCTTCTTCTTTAAGAGCCAAACACGCCTGAGTTCCTGCATAGTCAAACTCTGCCGCCTGGCCGATAATGATAGGGCCTGAGCCAATAACTAAAACCTTTTTTATATCCTTGCGTTTAGGCATTTAAATTTCCTCCCTCCATAATATCGATAAATTCATCATATAAGCATTTTTGAGGATTTGGACCCGGCTGTTTTTCAGGAAGATACTGAACGGAATATACCTTGTCCTCAGGGCAGGCAGTTCCCTCAACAGTGCCGTCTAAAATATTTATATGCGTAAGGGTAAGTTTTGTTTTCTCTAAGGATTTCTCATCAACAGCATAGCCGTGATTCTGGCAAACCACTTCAATTTTATTTGTAATAAGATTTTTAACAGGGTGATTTGAGCCTCTGTGTCCGAATTTAAGCTTGTAAACCTTGGCACCGTAAGCGAGGTTTATAATCTGGTGACCAAGGCAAACACCGAAGATTGGATATTTGCCGATAAGCTTTTTAACAGTATCAACAACATTCAAAGCATCTTCCGGACTTCCGGGGCCGTTTGACACAAACACGCCGTCAGGGTTCATAAATTCGATTTCTTCAGCAGTTGTGTTATAGGGGACAACTGTAACATTACAGCCTCTTGCTTTAAGTTTTTCAATTATATTAAGTTTAATTCCGCAGTCAATAACAACAACATTAAATCTATGATTAGATGTTCTTGAATACCAACGCTTTCTGCAGCTTATCTTTGCAACTGCGTCACAAGACTCAGGTGTGCTTTTGATAATTTCAATAGCTTTTTCAGAGGGGATGGAAATATCGGTTATAATTCCCCTTTGACAACCGTTGTTTCTTATGTGACGCGTAAGCTTTCTTGTATCAATCCCATAAATTCCGGGAATGTTATTTTCCTCAAGAACTTCAGATAAGGTTTTTGTATATCTGAAGTTACTTGGCATATCGTTATAATCCCTAACAATAAGTCCTCCAATTGTCGGGTTTTTAGACTCAAAATCATCCTCAACAATTCCGTAGTTACCAATAAGCGGGTAGGTCATAACTACCATTTGTGCGGTATAGGAAGGATCGGAAACGACCTCTTGATAACCAACCATTGAAGTATCAAAAACAACTTCGCAAACGCTGTCAACTTTACCGCCGAAGCCGAAACCCAAATACTCAGTTCCGTCTTCTAAGACTAATTTTCTGTCAAAAATTTTTGCCATCTGTTTATCCCCCTATTTATTAGACTAATATGATGAATAATCACATTTTCCTAATTTATTATTATAACATTTTTAAGCATACTCTGTCAACTTAATATATTTTAATTATTGCATAATATTATGCATAGCATTTACCCGGTTTTTCATCAAGGTATAGAAATTTAAAATATCCCATTGACGAGGATGAAAATTTCTGTTATTATTAAAGTAATTTTTCTCATAGAAAAGCGTGACGAAATTTTCGCCACGCTTATTTTTATTCCTTAACTAATGAAAAATCAGGCTCTAAAGCTTCATCTAAACTAAAGTGACCACCAAATTCAGGAGTTTCGTCCCCATCAATATTGATTTTAACCTTTTCAATTCCATCAATAGAGCAAAGAGTGTTAACGATAGAATAAATTGCCATAACCTCCTTGGTTGTGCCGCCTGTGTTTGCATCTCTGAATTCGGAGGATAAATCAAGGGTGAAAATTCCATCACCGGTAGAGATGGAAAGAATTTTTACATCACCTGAAATAGATGGCTTTAAACCATCAGTTGCAGGCCCCTTAATTATAGCGTCAACAACGCTTTGCATAAATATATGTTCAGCTGCAGTTACTTTTCTTGTTTCAGGGCAAAGATACATAACTGCTTCGTCAGGAAAGTAGAAAGTAACATCCTGACTATAATTTGTGCCACTATTAGAGGGAGCTTTATGTTTTGAACAAGCAAAAAAAGTTAAAATAATCATACAGGAAAGCATTAAAATAGATATTTTTTTCATTCAAATCATCTCCTCAATATAATAATATCACAATAATTAAAACATTTCAATAGAATAATCAAAGTCAAGGCAGAAAAAACGACAAAACCGTGACAACCACAGTCTTGCCGTAATTATTTAAAAATACTAAGCCTCAACCTTAACGACTTCTTTGCCATTATAAGAACCACAAGCCTTACAAACTCTGTGAGGCATTTTGAATGCACCGCACTGCGGACAAGCAATCATACCAGGAATGCTAAGCTTCCAGTTAGCTCTTCTTTTATCTCTTCTTGCTTTAGATGTTTTTCTCTTTGGAACTGCCATTTTATACACCTCTCTCCAAAATATATATGTTTGACAGGGAAACCCCTGCATAATCTACTCGAAAAATTTATCAAGAACATCAAACCGTGGGTCAGCTTCTCTCGTATCACAGGAGCATAATCCCTCGTTTAAGTCCTTACCGCATTTTGGGCAAAGCCCCATACAATCCTCTTTACAAAGCTTTTTAGTTGGGATATTCATAAATATGTTTTTATAAACAATCTCATCTAAATCTATTGAGTTCCCTTTAAAGAAAATAATATCACTATCCGTATTTTCCTGATTTTCAAAAGGAGTTTCTTTTTTTAAAACTTCCTCAAACTCAACACAGAGAACATCAGAATATTCCTTAGTGCATCTGTCGCAGGTATACTCAACATCGCATTTGACCGATGCCTTCAGGTTAACCTCACCGCCAAGGGAGGAAAAGGTTGCCTTAACCTCGGCAGGCTTTGTAAACTTAATATCAAGCTCATTTTCCTTGGAAAAATCAATAATATCATTAACCTTTAAAGCTTTTCCGTCAATGTTTATAATGGATAATAAATCAACCGTCATATAAACACCCTTTAAAAATGTGGTGGGCACAATAGGGCTCGAACCTATGACCCTCTGCTTGTAAGGCAGATGCTCTCCCAGCTGAGCTATGCGCCCACATTATTATCATTTTATGGCATAATACACCACAAAAAGCGTCGACAATTATTATAACCAACTTATAACAATTTGTCAAGCACTTTAGTGAAATTTGTTGAAAAATATTACAGATTTTTATATCTTTTGTCACAGAACAGCCTCGTGACAAAAGAAAATAAAAACCATTTGAAAATTAATTACCTTTTTCTTCTAAATAAGCGTTGATTTTTTCAACAAGGGCATCTGCATCTGTTCCGTGAACCATGCAAGCCTGCTCAATGCTCTCCCCACTTGCAGATGGGCATCCAAGACAGTGCATACCGATTTCTAAAAAGAATGGAGCAGTGCCTGCATCAAGCTTTAAAACATCCATAATGATAGTGTCTTTTGTAACCTTTGCCATAGTAATTTCTCCTTATATATAAATTTAAATTATCTTTCATATAAACTGTTCCCAAAAGTATCAATAACCACAAAAGCAGGAAAGTTTTCAACCTCTAAACGGCGAATTGCCTCTGCACCAAGGTCAGGGTAGGCAATAACCTCGGCAGATTTAATGGATTTTGCAATAAGAGCACCCGCCCCGCCGATTGCACCGAAATATACACATTTGTATTTTTTCATAGCCTCAACAACTTCTCTATTTCGGCTACCCTTACCAATCATTCCTGTTTCTCCTAAAGCAATAAGAGTTGGAGCGTAGGCATCCATTCTTCCGCTTGTAGTCGGCCCGCAGGAGCCAATCACCTCTGAGGGTTTAGCGGGAGTCGGCCCTGCATAATAGATTATTTGATTTTTTATATCAAAGGGAAGCTTTTCCCCTTTTTCTAAAGAATCAACCATTCGTTTGTGAGCCGCATCTCTTGCTGTATAAATAGTTCCGCTGATTAAGACGCGGTCACCCGCTTTAAGCTTTGATGCTATATCCTTTGTAAGCGGAGTCTTAATATATATATCCAAGAAAATCAGCCTCCAAAACGCAGAAAATTGAAGTTAATGAAAAATCACAACTTCAATTATACTACATTATTTAATAATTCGCAATAGGAAAAGAAAAATTTTTAAGGATTAACTTACGAAATTCTCCATAAACTCTGTAAGCTGTGCTGTTGTATATAAAACTGTACCTTTTTCCAAAAGCTCAATATCCGTTTTGGTGAGGTTAGACAGTATTATTTTTTCGCTGTATAAAAACTCCTCGGAGTTGTCTGCACAGGTATATACCTTTAGAGTATCATCTTCAAGCCGGACGATATAGTATTCAAATTTAATAGTATTTGCAGTTTCCTCATCATCCTGAGCAAAAACAGCATAGGAAGGGGGATTTTCCTGTCGATACTCTTCATTAACTTTAGTTGTCACGAAATATGAGGTAAGCCAGCTGATTGAAGCAACAACAATTAAAAATAAAAATATACCAACACCTTTTAAAATTCTTTTAGCCAATGTAAATTCTCCTTTTTCTTACTTTTTTTAAATTATTTCCTAAATTTTGAATTTTATACTATGCAAAATAAAGTTTTTATGTTATAATAATTTATGTATGTAATGAATTCTCTTGATTTTAAGGAGGCGTTTTTATGGGGCTTAGACCTATGGATGATTCAGATCTTGGAGGACAAAGAAATAAAAACGATAAACCATCGCAAAAGAAGGGCTTAAAACAAGCATCTTTTGCAGGGGAATACAAGGCGAATAAAAAAAGAAAGAAAAAAAGTTCATCTTGTGGATATGCAAAAACATTTTTAAAGGTTTTTGGTACAACGGTGGGCATATTTGTTGTGCTTATCGGAATTCTTGTGTTTTGCTCAATGGCAGGCTGGCTTGGAGATGTGGGGAAGGTAAATCTTCAGGATTTATCAATTGGGACAAGCTCTGAGATTTACTATGTTGATCCAAGCACGGGTGAAGAAACCTATATGGCAACCATAACTGATGGTGCCAATCGCAAATGGGTTGATTTTGAAGATATGCCAAAGGATATCAAGGATGCGTTTATTGCTATTGAGGATGAGCGTTTTTATAAACACTCGGGCTTTGATTTAATCAGAACAACCAAGGCGACAGTTATGTATATTTGGGGGAAAATAACGGGACAAGGTTCTGATTTTGGCGGAAGCACAATAACTCAACAGCTTATTAAAAATGCAACGGGAGATTGGGATAATACCCCTGCAAGAAAAATTAAGGAAATTTCTCAGGCTGTCAATCTTGAAAAACAGCTTTCAAAGGATGAGGTTTTAGAGCTTTATCTTAATATTATAAATTTATCTAACGGATGCTATGGTGTTCAGTCGGCATCTATGGAGTTTTTCGGTAAACCTGTAGGGGAGCTTAATCTGGCGGAGTGTGCCTCAATTGCGGGCATAACGCAAAACCCGTCAAGGTATGACCCTCTTCGTAACCCAAAAAACAATAAAGCAAAGCAGGAGCTTGTTTTAAAGAAAATGCTTGAGCTTGGGCTTATTGATGATAAGCAGTATAAAGAAGCGGTAGATTACGAATTAAAGTTCCGCAAAACAAACATAAGTGATTCTAATATAAAAGTTAATGATTATTATGTTGAGTTTATAACAAAGACCATAACAGATGAATTTATGGAAATGGGTTACAGCTATGAGATTGCAATAAGAAAAGCGACATCGGGCGGGCTTAAGATTATAACAACTGTAAATCCTAAGGTGCAAAACGCAATTGATGAGGTTTATACTAACACAGAAACCTGTACAAGTGTTTTTGGATATAAACCGGGGACGGAAAATACTCCACAATCAGCGATTGTTGTTTTAACTCCTGATGGTGCAATAAGCGGACTGTATGGCGGGCTTGGGCCAAAACCTGCAAACCTTGTTTTGGACAGAACAACTATTCCCCGTCAGCCGGGTTCATCAATTAAGCCAATTGCCGTATATTCACCTGCCTTAGAGGAAGAAATTATAAATGCATCAACAACTTATAGCGATGACCCGGAGGATTTTAACGGTTGGTCACCTAAAAACAGCTATCAAGACGGCGGAGATAAAACAGTTCAAATTGCGGTTCAAAGGTCGTCAAATATTATTGCTTGTAAAGTGTTAAGAGATTTGGGGGTTGAAACCTCTTATAACCACCTGAAGTATAATTTAGGCGTTTCTTCGCTTTACGATTCAGATAAAAATCTCCCTGCTTTAGGGCTTGGCGGTATGACAAAGGGAATATCACCTCTTGAAATGACGGCTGCATATACTCCGTTTGTAAATGATGGTATTTATACAAAGCCTTATATTTATACTAAAGTTTATGACAGAACAGGAAATGTGGTTTTAGAGAGCAATCCTCAATCAAAGCGTGCACTAAGCTCACAGACGGCGTATATTATGACACAGCTTTTAAGACGAGTTGTAACAAGCGGAACAGGCGGACAGGCAAATCTTCCAAGCGGAGTATTTACGGCAGGTAAAACAGGAACAACTGATGATAATAAGGATAAGTGGTTTATAGGCTTTACCCCAAACTATGTTTGTGGAGTTTGGCACGGATACGATAAAAATTCAGTTGTTTCATCCCATACATCAGGCAGTCAGGTAGCTTTTAGAATGGTTATGAATAAAATTCACGAGGATGAGAGAATTAAGTCTATTTCTGCACCAAGCGGGATTGTTATGCTAAGCGTTTGCCCTGAAACGGGACTACTTGCATCGGAGTTGTGCGAGGGAATGGCACTTCCGTTTACAGAGGATAATAAGCCTGAAAAGTATTGTAAACACGAAGAAGAGGAGCCAATAATAGATGATAATGGGCAGGTCATTGTTGACCTTGATATTCCACAAGAGGAAGACACAGAAGAACCTGCAGCCTAATATTCAGAATTAAAAGCAATCTTAAAATAAAATAGGAGATACTATGTTTTTATCAGATAAATGGAAGGATTATGAGCTTATAGATGCGGCAAACGGAGAAAAGCTTGAGCGTTGGGGAAATATTATATTAAGACGCCCCGACCCTCAGATTGTGTGGAATGTTCCAAAGTCCGAGCGGTCAAAATTATGGAACAGTGCCGATGCTACCTATATAAGAAGTAACAGCGGAGGCGGTCATTGGGAATATAATAAAAAAGTTCCCGAAAAGTGGGATATTTCCTATGGCGACCTTAAATTTGGCATAAAAATGATGGGCTTTAAGCATACGGGGCTTTTTCCTGAACAGGCAACAAACTGGGATTGGTTTTCTGATATTATAAGAAAATCTAAAAGAAAAGATGTTAAGGTTTTAAATCTTTTTGCCTATACGGGCGGTGCATCAATTGCGGCACTTTCTGCAGGGGCATCGGTTTGCCACGTTGATGCATCAAAGGGAATGGTGTCCTGGGCAAAGGAAAATGCGGTTTTGTCGGGAATAGCAGACAGACCCATAAGATTTATAGTTGACGATGTTAAAAAGTTTGTTGAAAGGGAAATCCGCAGAGGAAATAAGTACGACGGGATTATTATGGACCCGCCGTCTTATGGCAGAGGTCCATCGGGCGAGGTCTGGAAAATTGAAGATGAGCTTTTTGACCTTATAAATTTATGTATGGAAGTTATGTCGGATGAGCCACTGTTCTTTTTGGTAAACTCATATACAACAGGACTTTCGGGAAGTGTTATGGAGAATATATATAAGCTTACTTTAAAGAAACGCTTTGGCGGAGTGAGTAAGACGGATGAAATTGGACTTCCAATAACTACAGGGGGACTTGTTCTTCCTTGCGGATACAGTTCAAGGTGGAACAGATAAATCGGAAGGAATAGAAAATGGAAACTGTTATAAAGACGGAAAATCTGAAATTTTCATATATTGACGAAGAAAAAAATGAGAAAAACCAAATCTTAAATGGGATTAACCTTGAAATTTCCGAGGGGGAGTTTGTAGCCATCTTAGGGCATAACGGCTCAGGGAAATCTACACTTGCAAAGCACTTTAATGCGATTAACACCCCGACAGAGGGAAAGGTGACAGTTCTTAATATGGATACCTCTGATGAAAGCCTTTTATATTCTATCAGGCAAAATGTCGGAATGGTTTTTCAAAACCCTGATAATCAGCTTGTTGCAAGTATTGTTGAGGAAGATGTTGCCTTCGCTCCTGAAAATTTAGGAGTAGTAAGAGAGGAAATTATTAAACGCATTGATTATGCTTTAAAAACAGTAAATATGGAAGCCTTTCGCCATCACGCACCTCATATGCTCTCAGGCGGACAAAAACAAAGAATTGCAATTGCGGGAGTTCTTGCAATGAAGCCGAAAATTATTGTTTTGGACGAGCCGACGGCTATGCTTGACCCAAGCGGAAGACGGGAAATAATAGAAACAATCAAGCACCTTAACAAGACGGAAAAAATGACCGTTGTTTTAATAACTCATTATATGGATGAGGCGGCAAAGGCAGATAGGGTTGTGGTTATTGACCACGGCAGAATTTATCTTGACGGAAAACCAAAGGATGTCTTTAAAAAAGCTGACGAGCTTAAAGAAATCGGTCTTTCGGTGCCACAGTCAACCTATCTTGCAGCAGAACTTAAAAAGGCAGGGCTTAATATGCCTGATGGAGTTTTAAACGCCGAGGAATGCAGCAGAGAAATTTTAAAATGTTTGGAAGATGAATAAATGATTAAGCTTGAGAATGTAACATATACCTATATGGAAGGCGGACCTTTTGAGAAAACTGCGGTTCATAATATTGACTTAACCATTCCCGACGGAGAGTTTATTGGGCTTATGGGGCATACAGGAAGCGGTAAATCAACCGTTATCCAGCTTATGAATGGACTTTTAAGACCCACAGAGGGACGGGTTTTAGTTGATAATTGTGAGCTTTTTGCAAAGGATACCAAAATGCGTGACATCCGTTTTAAAGTTGGACTTGTTATGCAGTATCCGGAGTATCAGCTTTTTGAGGAAACGGTTGAAAAAGAAATTGCCTATGGGCCAACCAATATGGGGCTTTCAGAAAATGAAATTAAAGAGAGAGTTGAATATGCTGCAGACCTTGTTGGAATCTCAAAGAAAATGCTCATTAAATCACCATTTGAGCTTTCAGGTGGGCAGAAAAGGCGAGTTGCAATAGCGGGAATTATTGCGATGCAGCCAAACACTCTGATTTTAGATGAGCCAACGGCAGGTCTTGACCCAAAAGGCAGAGATGAAATTTTATATAAAATAAAAGACCTTCAAAAGAGAATGAATATAACAGTTATATTCGTTTCCCACAGTATGGAGGATGTGGCTCAGATGGCAGATAAAATTATCGTTATGAATAAAGGTAAAGTGGCGATGATGGGAACTCCAGGAGAGGTCTTCTCTCGGGGGGATGAGCTTTTAGGAATGGGGCTTGATATTCCTGAGGTAACAAAAATCTGCAACAAGCTTAACTCTGCAGGGTACCCTATTAAAAAAGGGATTTATACCGTAACAGAGGCGGTTGAGGAAATAAGAAAGCTTAAAAAAGCTTAAGACTTTAATTTTTGACAAAGAAATGGGATGATGGAATGCTTTCAGATATAACCTTAGGGCAATACTTCCCCGGGACTTCCTTTATTCACAGGCTTGACCCAAGAAGTAAAATCTTAATGATTATAGCTTATATAGCATCAATTTTTATTATAGATAATTTGTATGGATATTTAGTTTTAGGAGCGTTTTTAACTATTTGCATTTTAAATACTAAAATTACTCCAAAATTTATGTTCAAAGGGTTAAAACCCGTCCTGTTCTTTATTGTTTTAACAGGCATATTTAATTTATTCCTGACCACAACAGGAAAAGTTTATTGGAATTGGAGCTTTTTAACTATTACTGATGAGGGAATAAAAAATGCCATATTTATGATTTTAAGACTCTTTTTCCTTATAATGGGAACTTCCCTTTTAACTCTGACGACTTCACCAATAACTCTTACTGACGGAATTGAAAGATTACTTTCTCCCTTTGGGAAAATTGGGCTTCCTCATCACGAAATTGCAATGATGATGAGTATTGCTTTAAGATTTATTCCAACCCTTATTGAGGAAACAGATAAAATTATAAAGGCTCAGTCAGCAAGAGGGGCAGATTTTGAGTCAGGAAACATTTTAAGACGAGTTAAGGCTATGGTGCCTATCTTAATTCCTCTGTTTATAAGTGCTTTCCGCCGTGCTGATGAACTTGCAACTGCTATGGAGTGTCGGTGCTACAAAGGAGGAAAGGGCAGAACAAGGCTCAAGGTTCTTAAAATGGGCAAAATTGATTTTTATGGTTGGGGCTTTATAGCTCTGTTAGTAGCAGGAATTGTTTTGTGCAATATTTTTTTGATTTAAGGAAGATAATATGTCTAATTTTGCAATGAAAATTATATATGACGGCGGGGCATACCACGGTTGGCAAAGGCAGAGAAGCGGAATAACTGTTCAGGAAGTGGTTGAAAATACCCTTTCTCGTCTTACGGGTGAAGAAATAAGCGTAACAGGGTGCAGCAGAACAGATGCAGGGGTGCACGCTCTTTCCTATATCCTTAATTTTTTCAGTAATACCACCATTCCGCCGGGGAATATAGTTTTGGCATTTAATAATTTATCAGGGCATAAGGATATTATGGCACTTAATTGCAAAAAAGTCAGCGATGATTTTTCAGCCCGGTTTTCAAATGAGGGTAAAACCTATCTTTATAAAATCTGGAACAGTAAAATTCCAAATCCTTTCACAAGTAAATATAGCTGGTTTGTGCCATATCGATTAAATGTTGATTTAATGAAAAAAGCGGCGGAAAAGTTTGTTGGAACCCACGATTTTGCAGGGTTTATGTCCCAGGGTGGTTCTCAAAAAACCACAGTGAGAACGGTTTTTCGCTGCGAAGTTTTCGATAAGTATGAGTGGGATGAGCAAATTGCCTTAGAAATTGAGGCAGATGCTTATCTTTATAATATGGTGAGGATTATAACAGGAACGGTTGTGGAGTGCGGAATGGGAAAAATTTTACCTGATGACCTGCCTGAAATTATAAAAAAATGTGACAGAAGTTTAGGCGGAATGACAGCTCCGCCGGAGGGACTATTTTTAAAAGAGGTTAAGTATAAATTTTAAGGGAGGAAAATTTCTTGAAAATAAACAAAAGAAAACTGATATTTTCAATAACGGCACTAATTATAATTGGTATAATTATTTTCAATATTCCTGGAATTTATGACTTTTTTATGTATTCTGATTATGAAGGTGTAGATGGTTTAGTCGGTGGGGATTACTACCTTGAAAGATATAAAAGTGGTATACTTGCCTATAATAATAACGAAATCTCTTATATTTCCAATAAGGGTAAGGTAAAATGGAATGTGGTATTTAAGGCAGCAACTCCAAAGGTTTATACTAAGGATGATTATATCCTCTTAGCCGATATTGGCGGGAATAACGCATATATTTATGAGGGAAATAAGCTTCGGACAACGATAAAGTCAAAGGAAGAAATATTTGCAGCGGCACTGGACTATAAAGGAAATGTTGCCCTTGCCACAAAGACGAAAGGATATAAAGGCTCTGTAACTGTTTATGATAGGAACGGAGAATCTAAGTATGTTTTTGGAAGTGGAAACGGATATATAAGTGCCATTGATATAAGAAAGGATAAGTTTGTTATATCCCAGATTATGGCAAAAGATGATGCTCTTTACTCAAGAGTGGCTCTGATTGATTGGACAGACAACGAAGAAAAGGTTTGTGAAACCAAGGCTGACGAGATGGTTTTTGACGTTAAATTCCTGGCAAACGGGGACTTTGTGGCAGTTTCTGATAAGAGCTTTTCAGGATATGGAAAACGGGGAGAAGCTGACTATGAAGTAAGTTATAACGGGCGAAATCTTATGAATTATAATATTGACAGTGACGACAATATGGTTTTCTGCTTTAGCGGGGACAGAAATGACAGCGTTATAGAAAGTTACTCAAGGCGAGGAAAATTAAGAGGAACACGAACAGAAAATGAAGAAATTTCAAACGTTGATGTTTGCGGAGAAGCTATTTTAATAAGCAGTATGAGAACAGTAAAAAAGGTATATCCTGACGGAGATGCAGATGAGGCGGTTATTTCAAAGCACGATGTCAGAGGAATAAAACTTTTCCCAAACCGCAAGGTGGCATTTATTACGGGAAACAGCAGTGCAACAGTTGTTAAAGTTAAAAATTAAATGGGGGTTTAAAATTGGATAGAGAAAGCCTGACGAAAGAAAAACTTGCTTATCTTCGGGAAATTGCAAAGGAAAAGAATATTGAAAATATATCCAAGCTTAAAAAAGAAGAGATTATTGACGCTATTTTAACGGCAGACAACGAAGAAATAAGTGAAAAAGAATACAGCGACCCAATAAGAAAAACCAATCTTATGAGCGGGGTATTAGAAGTATTAGCGGATGGGTATGGCTTTTTAAGGTCAGAGAATTACGAGTCCGGAGAGAACGATGTTTTTGTTCCTCAAAACCAAATAAGACGCTTTAATCTTAAAACAGGCGACTTTATAGTTGGAAACACAAGGCTTCAGCCTGACGCAGGTCGACACGAGGCTCTCCTTTATGTGCAGACAGTAAACGGTGATAAGGTAGATGTTTCCATAAAACGAAAAGCTTTTGACGATTTAACTCCCGTTTACCCAACCCAAAGAATTCGTCTTGAGGGCAATAAAGAGGACTCTGCTATGAGAATAATTGACCTTATTGCCCCAATCGGGAAAGGTCAGAGAGGAATTATTGTTGCCCCTCCTAAAGCGGGAAAGACCACGCTGCTTAAAAATATCGCAAACAGCATAACAAAAAATCATCCTGAAGTAGAGCTTATTGTTCTTTTGATTGATGAGCGTCCTGAAGAAGTTACAGATATGCAAAGAAGTATTAAGGGCGATGTGGTTTTCTCAACCTTTGATGAAGAGCCAAGCCACCATACCAAAATGGCAGAAATTGTGCTTGAAAGAGCAAAAAGGCTTGTTGAACACGGAAAAGATGTTGTTATACTCCTGGACAGCATAACCCGTCTTGCAAGAGCTTATAATCTTACTATAACTGCAACAGGAAGAACTCTCTCAGGAGGTCTTGACCCGGGTGCACTTTTTAAGCCAAAAAGATTTTTTGGTGCGGCACGAAATATTGAGGGAGGCGGAAGCCTTACAATCCTTGCAACTGCCCTTACTGAAACAGGGAGCCGAATGGACGATGTTATTTATGAGGAGTTTAAGGGAACAGGCAATATGGAGGTTCATCTTGACAGGCGTCTTCAGGAAAGACGGATTTTCCCTGCCATTGATATTTATAAATCAGGAACAAGAAAGGAAGAGCTTTTGCTTTCATCAAAAGAACTTGAAACGGTTTGGCAAATCAGAAAAGCCTTTGGAAGCAGAAATTCAGCCGATGTAACAGAAATTATTATAAACCAGATTATAAGAACAAAAAATAATGAAGAATTTATCGAAAATGCGGGTAAATTCTTGTCAGATTAAATAATTTTTATTATGATTGGGAAAATTTTAACAAAAACTCTTGATAATTTTTCCTAAATAGAGTAAAATAAAAAAGATGTGTAATTAATTTAATTTTATATAAACGGAGGAATTTAGAATGAACAAAAAGACAGTAGACGACATTTTAGCAAAGGGCAAACGCGTTCTTGTTCGTTGCGACTTTAATGTTCCGATTAAAGACGGAAAAATTACAGATGAAACAAGAATTATCGGTGCTCTTCCAACAATTAAAAAGCTTATCAATGATGGGGCTAAAGTTATCCTCTGCTCACATATGGGTAAGCCAAAGGGTGAGCCAAAGCCAGAGCTTTCACTTGCTCCTGTTGCAAAGAGCCTCAGTGCTCACTTAGGCAAGGAAGTTATCTTTGCAGCTGATGACAATGTTGTTGGGGAAAACGCAAAGGCCGCAGTTGCTTCTATGAATGACGGAGATGTTGTTCTTCTTGAAAACACAAGATACAGAGCAGAAGAAACAAAGAATGTTGACGAATTCTCAAAAGAACTTGCATCCCTTGCTGATATTTTCGTAAACGATGCATTCGGTACAGCTCACAGAGCACACTGCTCAAATGTTGGCGTAACAAAATATGTTGACACTGCTGTTGGCGGTTACCTTATCAATAAGGAAATCGAATACTTAGGAAACGCAGTTAACAATCCTGTAAGACCGCTTGTTGCAGTTTTAGGTGGCTCTAAGGTTTCATCTAAGATTTCTGTTATAAATAACCTTTTAGAAAAGGTTGACACTCTCATCATCGGCGGCGGTATGGCATATACCTTTATGAACGCTCTCGGTGAAGAAGTTGGAGATTCTCTCCTTGAGGCAGACTATCTTGAATATGCAAGAGAAATGATGAAAAAAGCTGAAGAAAAAGGCGTTAAGCTCTTAATTCCATCAGACACTGTTGTTGCAAAAGACTTTGACAATGATGCTGAAAGCAAGACAGTAGAAAGAGGCGGAATTGAAAAGGGTTGGCAGGGACTTGATATTGGCGAAAAGACAATCGCTCTTTATAAGGACGCTTTAAAGGACGCAAAAACAGTTGTTTGGAACGGACCTATGGGCGTATTTGAAATGCCAAACTTTGCTAAAGGAACAAATGCAATCGCTTTAATGCTTGCTGACCTTGATGCAACAACAATCATCGGCGGCGGCGACAGCGTTGCTGCTGTTAACCAGGCAGGGCTTGGGGACAAGATGAGCCACATTTCAACAGGCGGCGGTGCTTCCCTTGAATTCTTAGAGGGTAAAGACCTTCCGGGTATTGTTGCACTTAACGATAAATAATCAGAGTATAAGGAGATATTAAGATGGGAAAATATATTATTGCAGGCAACTGGAAAATGAATAAGTTGCCAAGTGAAACTTATGATTTTGTTAAAGAGGTTGCTAAAGTAACAGAGGGTGCAAAATGCGAAGTTGTTTGCTGCACACCTTATGTTTGTCTTGCTGAAGCAGTTCGTGCTGCAAAGGACACACATGTTAAAATCGGTGCTGAAAACCTTCATTTTGAAGATAAGGGTGCGTTCACTGGTGAAGTTAGCGCTGATATGCTACTTGATTTAGGGGTTGACTATGTTATAATCGGCCACTCTGAAAGAAGACAGTATTTTGCTGAAACTGACGAAACAGTTAACCTTAAGACTAAGAAAGCACTCGAAAAGGGCCTTATCCCAATCGTTTGCGTTGGTGAGAGCCTTGAGGAAAGAGAAGCCGGAATTACAATGGATTTAATCGCAATCCAGACAAAGAAAGCGTTCGCCGGAATAAGCGAAGAAGATGCAAAGAAAGTTGTTATTGCATATGAGCCAATCTGGGCAATCGGCACAGGTAAAACTGCAACAGCTGATCAGGCACAGGAGGTTTGCGAAGGCATAAGAGGTATCCTTGCTGAGCTTTACAGCAAAAAGGCTGCTAAGGAAATTACAATTCAGTATGGCGGAAGTATGAATGATGCTAATGCTGCTGAGCTTTTATCAAAGAAAGACATTGACGGCGGTTTAATCGGCGGAGCAAGTTTAGTTGCTGACAAGTTCGCAGTAATCGTTAAGGCTGCAAAATAAACAAACTAAAACGAAAGAGGCGGACAAAAAAGTTCGCCTCAATTTATGAAAGGACAAAATCTATGAAAAAACCTTATGCTTTAATCATAATGGACGGGTTTGGAGTAAACGAAAGAGAACTTGGGAATGCCATAAAAGCTGCTAAAACTCCAAATATTGATAAATATATGGCGTCTTGCCCTAACACAATTGTTCACGCATCAGGTATGGATGTCGGTCTCCCTGAGGGCCAGATGGGTAACTCTGAAGTTGGGCATACAAATATCGGTGCAGGAAGAATTGTTTATCAGGAGCTTACAAGAATAACAAAGTCAATAAATGACGGTGATTTTTTCGAGAATGAAGTACTACTCGAAGCAGTTGAAAACTGCAAGAAAAACGGTTCTGCTCTTCACCTTATGGGACTTTTATCAAGCGGTGGTGTGCATAGCCATAACACCCATCTCTACGGCCTTTTGGATTTAGCCAAGAAAAACGGATTGGATAAAGTTTATGTTCACTGCTTCTTGGACGGAAGAGATGTTCCGCCATCCTCAGGGGCAGACTTTGTATCAGAGCTTGTTGAAAAAATCCGTGAAAAGGAAATCGGCAAGGTTGCAACGGTTATGGGAAGATACTATGCGATGGATAGAGACAATCGTTGGGAAAGAGTTGAAAAAGCTTATAATGCTATGGTTTTGGGCGAGGGAAACTATGATACTTCAGCAGTTTCCGCTGTTCAGAAATCATATAACGAGGATATTACAGACGAGTTTGTTGTTCCGACTGTTATAACAGACGAAAATGGTGCACCTCTTGGCAAGATAAAGGAAAATGACAGCGTTATCTTCTTTAACTTCCGTCCTGACCGTGCAAGAGAAATAACAAGAACCCTTGTTGACGAGTCTTTTGAGGGATTTAAGAGAGATTTCTTTAAGACCTACTATGTTTGTATGACTCAGTATGACGCATCTATGCCAAATGTCAATATTGCATTTAAACCACAAACTCTTGAGAATACTTTCGGCGAATATATAAGCAAGAAAGGGTTAAGACAGCTTCGAATTGCGGAAACAGAAAAGTATGCCCACGTAACATTCTTCTTTAACGGCGGCGTTGAAAAGGAATATGACGGGGAAGACAGAGCCTTAATCAATTCTCCAAAGGTTGCAACCTATGATTTAAAGCCGGAAATGAGTGCATTTGAGGTAACAGACGAGGTTGTTAAGAGAATTGAAAGCGGAGAATATGATGTTATCGTTCTCAATTTTGCAAACTGCGATATGGTTGGCCACACAGGGGTATTTGAGGCGGCAGTTAAGGCTGTTGAAACAGTTGATACCTGCCTTGGAAGAACTGTTGATGCCATTGAGGAAATGGGAGGCGTAGCACTTATTACTGCCGACCACGGAAACGCAGACCAGATGGTTGACTATGACACAAACGGCGCATTCACAGCCCATACAACAAATGTTGTTCCTCTTATCTTAATCGGGGAAGACAAGAAATTAAAGCCGGGCAGACTTGCTGACCTTGCTCCAACAATGCTTGACCTTATGGGACTTCCTAAACCTCTTGAAATGACAGGCGAAAGCTTAATTGCGGAATAGGATTGTTGGTAAAATAGAAATTTTGACAAAACAAAGAGGCACATATGAATTTTTAATTCATATGTGCCTCTTTATCTTGAATAAGCTTTAAAAATGCCTGTGCAGGAAGAGACAGAGGATTATGTTTTAAATGTGCATATCCGATACTTCGAGGTGGGAGTGGCGGATTGAGAGGCATTTCCTTAATTATCCCTTTACTTAAACTCTCCTTAGAAAATTCTTTAACAACACAGGAAACGCCAAGGTGAATAGAGGCAAACTGTATCAAAAGCTCGTGTGCGGCAATTTCAATCTGTGGATTTAGTGTTATATGCTTAGAATTAAATTGCTTGTCTAAGTAGTGTCGGGAAGAAGAATTTGTTTCAAGGAGAATAAGCGGTTGTTGTGACATTTCTTTCCAGGAATAATCAGGCTTTACATTATAATCAGGACCACACACAAAAATATCTTGTATATCAAAACAAGGCTTTATGCAAAGCTCGTCATCCTCTGCAGGAAGATTAACAAAGGCAAGTTCGGCTTTACCTTCTTTAACAAGCTGTAACATTTGATGGGAGTACGAATTAGCCATTTCAATACGAATTTCAGGATAAGTTTTGTGAAACTGCTCAAGATAAGGAAGTAGATAGTGAGTGGTAATTGTATCACTGGCAGCAATAAACAAAGAACCGCTTTCTAAGTGCTGAAGACGAGCAAGTATTGTTTCTCCTTGTTCAATAGAGTGAATTGCACTCTCAACCATTTGAAAAAGGAGTTTGCCTTCATTAGTTAAGGCTACACCGTGACGGGAACGAATAAAAAGCTGGGTGCTTAGGTCTTGCTCAAGCTGACTAATACATTGAGAGATTGCAGACTGAGAAACATATAAATGCTTTGCTGCTGTAGAAAAAGAGGAAAATTTTGCCGTTTCAAAAAAGATTTTGTAATAATCAAGCTTGGTTTTCATATAACCACTCCTTATAACCGCAGTAAGATATATCTATTTTACTTATGCATATATATGTATTATAATAATATTAGAAATAAAAGTCAATAGCTAAGGAGGAAAATAAATTATGGAAAGAAAAGTAGGTACGATTTCAAGAGGTATTCGTTGCCCCATTATTCGTGAAGGCGATGATATTGCAAGTATTGTTGTTAACAGCGTATTAGAAGCTGCAGAGGCAGAAGGTTTTGAGCTTCGTGACAGAGATGTTGTTGCGGTAACTGAGTCTGTTGTTGCAAGGGCACAGGGAAACTATGCGTCCGTTGATGCAATCGCAAAAGATGTTAAAAGAAAGCTTGGTGGCGAAACCATAGGTGTTATTTTCCCAATACTCAGTCGTAACCGTTTTTCTATTTGTTTGCGTGGTATAGCAAAAGGTGCTAAAAAGATTATTTTAATGCTTAACTACCCAAGTGATGAAGTTGGCAATGCACTTATTTCTTTGGACCAGCTTGATGAAGCAGGAGTTAATCCATATTCAGATGTTTTGACAGAAGAAAGGTATCGTGAGCTGTTTGGTGTAAACCTCCACGAATTTACAGGTGTTGACTATGTAAGCTATTATGGTGATTTGATTCGCTCTTGCGGGGCTGAAGTAGAGATTATTTTTGCAAATGACCCGCGTGTGATTTTAAGATATACAGACACCGTTTTAAACTGTGACATTCATACCCGTGCTCGCACAAAACGAATTTTGCGTGATGCAGGTGCTAAATGTGTGGTTGGTTTTGATGAAATACTTACACAACCGGTTGATAATAGCGGTTTTAATGAAAAATATGGACTTCTTGGCTCAAATAAAGCAACAGAGGATAAAATTAAATTGTTCCCACAGGATTGTTTTGACCTTGTTGAAAATATTCAGGCTCAATTAAAAAATCGTTGCGGAAAAAATATAGAAGTTATGGTATATGGTGATGGTGCATTCAAAGACCCGGTTGGCAAAATCTGGGAGCTTGCAGATCCGGTTGTATCTCCGGCTTATACTAAAGGTCTTGAGGGAACACCGAATGAACTTAAGCTTAAATATCTTGCTGATAATACGTTTTCTGACCTTAAAGGTGAAGAGCTTAAAGCGGCGATAGAAGGAGAAATCAGAAAAAAAGGTAACGACCTTGTGGGCAATATGGCATCTCAGGGAACAACACCACGTCGTTTAACAGACCTTATCGGCTCTCTTTGTGACCTTACAAGCGGTTCTGGAGATAAAGGCACACCTGTTATTTTAGTTCAGGGTTATTTTGATAATATGACAGATTAATAAGCAAGCGTTTAATAGTTAAATAAAAGCAAAAAGGAGAGGATAACCTCTCCTTTTTGCTTGTTTTGATGTAAAAAGGTGTGGTAACCTTTCTGCGTTTAACAAAAAAAGCACGGCAGAGCCGTGCTGAAAAACGCAGACCCTTGTTACCACACAATCCGTTAAGACATTCAGGAAGACTGAATAAAGTCTGCATTTTTACCGAAAATAAAAACACAGTACTTCCTATATGTCTTGTTAAATTGTGTGGTAATAGTAGTGTAACACATTTTTCTGATTTTGTAAATATTTTTCCAAAAAAATTAAAAAATAATACTTTACAAACGAAAAAAAGTGTGGTAGAATATACTTTGTTATGGGGGTATAGCTCAGTTGGGAGAGCACCTGCCTTGCAAGCAGGGGGTCAAGAGTTCGACTCTCTTTATCTCCACCACAGCACAACATCCGAACTCAAAAATGGGTTCGGATGTTGTGTTTTCTGCTTTATAAAAACGAGTATTATTAAAGCACCTGCTGTTTTTATAATTATTGCTTGGTGGTAATCAAAAAAGCGATTAAGGTTTTCCCTTAATCGCTTTTTATACTATGAAACATTTTATGTATTATTTATCTGAACTTAATTTTCCCGTCAGACATATCATCAACAATAGCCAATGACTCAAGGTGAATACCTTTGTCGCGTATAAGCTTACCGCCAATCTGGAAACCTTTTTCAATAACAATTCCTGCACCAACTAAGGTTGCCCCGGAGCTTTCTATAATTTCTGCAAGTCCTAAAAGTGCACAACCATTGGCTAAAAAGTCATCTATAATCAAAACCTTGTCATCAGGGGTTAAATATTCCTTTGAAACAATAACATCGTAAACTCTGCCATGAGTAAAGGATTGAACACTTGCTTTGTAAACATCACCGGCTATATTTTTTGTGCTATTCTTTTTTGCAAATACAACAGGAACATCAAAGTATTGTGCAACAATGCACGCTATTCCTATTCCTGATGCCTCCACAGTCAATATTTTATTGATTTCTTCTCCATCAAAACGTTTTTTGAATTCTTTACCAATCTCTTGAAATAATTTTATATCCATACAGTGGTTTAAAAAGCTATCAACCTTTAAAACGTTGCCTTCTTTAACAATTCCATCATTTATAATTCGTTCTTTTAATAATTTCATAACTAAAGTTCATTCCTCTCCAATAGCATAAAATAAGTATACCACATAGTTTGACATATTTCAAGAACTTTCATAAGATATGTTATTGACAATAAAACATAAAAATGATAGAATAAGATAGAATAGAAAGTGAGGGGATTCTAATGAAAAGTTTTATTAAAAAAATGTTAAGTTTCGGAATAGTTGTTTGTGTTTTAACGGTCCCGTCTTTTGCTGCATTTGTTGATATGCCTACAGATGAAGGCGAACGAGCTGCTCTTACAAGGGCGGTTGAAAATGGACTTATAAATGGTATCAGCAGCACAGAAATTGCTCCATACGCAACAATGACTCGTGCTCAAATGGGTACTATTGTTGTTCGTGCTATGGGTGCGATAAAAGAAGCTGACATATCAAAATTTGTTGATGCGAAGCCAAACGCTTGGTATTATAATTGGATGAGAAGAGCTGTGGCTATGGGTGCTTTTCAGGGTGATGGAGGAGTTTCTCTATACCCTAATAATGAAATAACCTATCAAGAGGCATTTTTAGTATTGTCAAGAGTTTTTGATTTAAGATATGAAATAGCTGATGTTCTTGATAAATATGAAGATGGGAAAGATGTTGCATCCTGGGCAAAAAGTGGAGTTAGTAAAATAGTGTCCGGTGGTTATTATGACGGAGAAAAACTTAATCCAAAAGCACCTATCAACCGTGTTGAATTTGCTAAGATTATGGATAAAATTGTTACAACTTATATCGATACTCCCGGAACATATACCACACTTCCAAAAGGGAACACATTGGTGCGTTGCGATGGAGTAGTTATTGATGGCGTAGAATTTAAAGATGCCACCACAGCTACAGAAGGAGATATTATTATAATTGGTGACGGTGTTAATGAGTCTAAGCTGATAAACTTAAAGGGTGTAAATGCTGCTATAAGAGGCGGAAATGCCATAATAAGCGGTGAGATTGGTATTGTAAGAACTGCAGCAAGTGGAGCCATGCTTAGTCCCGATGTAGAAAACTTGACTCTTAAAACATATGCTGACGGAACCAAAGGTACTATTGAAGCGAAAGTTGATGGTTCATATATTCTTGTGGAACAAGAAATATAATTTATATATTAAAAATACTAAAAGGTGGTCAAATGACCACCTTTTTATGTAGCATAATATTTCCACTAAATGCCAAAAATAAAATTACATAAAAGCTCCTTTTTTGCTAACAATAGTTAATGTAAACTATTAAAAAAAGGAGTTTTTTATTATATGAAAGCAACAGGAATTGTCAGAAGGATAGACGACCTTGGTCGTGTTGTTATACCAAAAGAAATAAGACGCACAATGCGTATTCGGGAGGGAGCACCTCTTGAGATATTTACTGAAAGCGATGGCACTGTTATATTTAAAAAATATTCTCCGATTGGTGAACTTGGAGAGTTTGCAAAGCAATACGCAGAGTCCTTGTCAAAAACCTCAGGTATGGCATCTTGTATTTCGGACAAGGACGTAATCATTGCTGTTTCTGGAATATCCAAAAAAGAACTCAACGAAAAAAAAATCTCCTCAGAGCTTGAAAAAATTATGGATAATAAAACCATTTTTGTTGCAAATGCAGGAAATAAAAAGATAAATATTATAGAAGATAATGAAAATTATAAAGCAGGAGTTGTTGCACCAATAATTTTTGAGGGGGACAGCATAGGTACTGTAATGCTTATAGCTAAGTCTGAGGAAGAAAACCCAAGCGAAGTTGAAACTAAGCTTGTTGAGGTTGCAGCTGGATTTTTAGGAAGAACAGTCGAATAAACAAAAAATGTCAAAAGCTAAAACTTTTGACATTTTTCTTTATTTAGGGTTACATAACAATATAAAAATCTAAGAGGCAAATAAAAAATGCTATTGTTATGGGAAATTTTTAAAATAAAGAATTTTAAAAAAAGTAACATTGAAAATAGATTTCGTTTATGGGATAATAGTAACGCAGATAGCAGTCTGTTAAGCAACAAAACCAAGATATAAGGGAGAGAAATTATGGATTTTAAGTTTACAGAAGATATAGAAGAAGGACAAATTACTGTCGAATATAAAATTTGTAAAGGCGAGAAATATAAAATAGTGGGGAAGCAGATATTCAACGGGGAGATAAGAGAAGTTGCTTCTCCTGAACTTTTCTACTGCGAAGAAGAAAGCATTCATTGGTGTCGCTTTCTTTGTGAAAACAAAGTCTTACCTTCATCGCTTAATCAAGTATTAAGAGATGAAAGTATCATATTTGACAACTGCTATCATCTGTTCGGGTGCAGATAGGCAGAGTCCCCCTTTTTAATAAGTTTTAATCAAAAGCACCACACAAATATTGTGTGGTGCTTTTGATTTTTAAACGATAATAGTGTTGTGCTTTTCCTTGACAAAGAAGTCGGTGTATGGTAAAATACTAAAAGAAAACAATTAAAGGAGCACAACACTAAATGAAGTATGCCATAATAAACGCTATGGTTTATGAAGATAATTCTTTTAATAAGAAAAATATATTTATAGATAATGGATTGGTGTCTGAAATTTCTGAAAGAACTGCGGAGGATAGCCGTAGTCTATTTGATTTTGAAAATTGTTATGTATTTCCCGGTTTTATTGATGTTCATGTTCATCTTAGAGAACCGGGTTTTTCATATAAAGAAACCATAAAATCGGGAACTGAGGCGTCTGCAAAAGGCGGATATACGGCGGTTTGCTCTATGCCAAATTTAAATCCTGTTCCCGACAGCGTAGAAAATCTCAAAGCACAGACAGATATAATCGAAAAAGATGCTGTAATCCCTGTTTATCCTTATGGCTCTATAACTTGCGGGGAAAAGGGCGAAAAGCTTTCCGATATGGAGGGGATGGCAAATAATGTTGTTGGCTTTTCCGATGACGGCAGGGGAGTTCAAGACAGTGAAATGATGAAATCTGCTATGATAAAAGCAAAGGAACTTGATAAAATTATTGTTGCACATTGTGAGGAAAATTCTCTGCTTAATGGTGGATATATTCACGATGGTGAGTATGCAAAAATAAACGGGCATAAGGGAATATGCTCAAAAAGTGAGTGGCTTCCCATAGAGCGGGATATTAAGCTTTTGAAAGAAACAGAGGCAAAATATCACGTTTGCCATATTTCTACCAAAGAAAGTGTTGATTTAATAAGAAAAGCGAAAGCCGACGGGGTTAATATAACCTGCGAAACGGGACCTCATTATTTAACTCTTTGCGATATGGATATTAAGGACGAGGGCAGATTTAAAATGAATCCGCCAATCCGAAGCGAAGAGGACAAAAAGGCATTAATTGAGGGAATACTTGATGGAACGATTGATATGATTGCAACTGACCACGCCCCTCACTCAAAAGAAGAAAAAGGAAGAGGCTTAAAGGATAGCTTAATGGGAGTTGTGGGAATTGAAACGGCTTTTTCTGTAATGTATACTGAGTTTGTGAAAAATGGAAAAATCAGCCTTGAAAGGCTTACTCAGTTGATGAGCCTGAACCCATCAAAGCGATTTAATATTAAAACGGGGATTAAGGTTGGCGAAATTGCAAACCTGACTGTTTTTGACTTAAATCAAAAGTATAAAATCAATCCGGACGAGTTTTTATCAATGGGAAAGGCAACACCATTTGAAGGCAGAGAAGTATATGGAAGATGCAAGATGACCGTTGCAAACGGGGAAATTGCATATATGGAGGATAAATAAATGAAGCAAGGCTTATTTGATATAGTGTCTAACAAAAAAATAGCGAGAGATATTTATGAAATGGTGCTAAAAGGAGATACCTTCGATTTGAGTCGCCCCGGTCAATTTATAAACATAAAGCTTGATGGGCTTTTTTTAAGACGCCCAATTTCAGTTTGCGATTATGACGATAAAACTATAACTATAATTTATAAGGTTGTTGGCGAGGGAACTGAAAAAATGAGTAAAATGGAGAGCGGTAAGCTTGATATTTTAACAGGGCTTGGTAATGGTTTTGATATAGAAAAAAGCGGGGACAAGCCTCTTTTGATTGGCGGAGGAGTTGGTGTTCCGCCAATGTATAACCTCTGCAAAAAACTAACTAAAGAGGGAAAAGAAGTTACTGTTATTATGGGCTTTATGAGCCATGATGATGTATTTTATAAGGCTGAATTTGAAAAGCTTGGTGCAAAAGTGCTTGTAACCACAAATGATGGCAGCGAGGGAATAAAAGGCTTTGTAACCGACGCTATGAAAGAAGTTGACGGCTATACATATTTTTACACCTGCGGTCCTGAGCCGATGCTAAAGGGTGTATATGATACATCCAAAACATCGGGCGAGCTTAGCTTTGAGGCGAGAATGGGTTGCGGATTTGGAGCTTGTATGGGATGCTCCTGTGAAACAAAATATGGTAATAAGCGAATTTGCAAAGACGGCCCTGTTCTTTTAAAGGAGGAAATAATATGGTAGATTTAAGCGTAAATTTAGGTGGACTTTGTCTTGATAACCCTATAATTCCTGCCAGTGGAACTTATGGCTTTGGATATGAATTCTCTGAGCTTTATGATATAAACATTTTAGGAAGTATTTCCCTTAAAGGAACTACAAAAGAGCCAAGATTTGGAAACCCGCTTCCCCGAATTGCAGAGTGCCGTGAGGGAATGATAAATTCGGTTGGTCTTCAAAATCCCGGGGTTGAGAAAGTTATTTTCGAAGAAATACCAAAACTTAGGAAATGCTTTCATAAAAAAGCAATTGCTAATGTGGGCGGTTTTTCACTTGATGAATATGCTTATAACTGCGAAAAATTAGGGGCAGTTCCTGAGATTGGAATTGTTGAGGTTAATATAAGCTGTCCTAATGTCCACGCAGGCGGAATGAGCTTTGGAACGGATGCTAAAAACGCCTATGAGGTTACCAAAAGAGTAAAAGCGGTTACAGACAAGCCTGTATTTATAAAGCTTTCTCCAAATGTTACAGATATTGTTGAGATTGCAAAGGCGTGTGAGGATGCAGGGGCAGACGGGCTTACCCTTATAAATACACTTATGGGAATGAAGATTGACTTAAAGACAAGAAAGCCTGTTATCTTCAATAAAAAAGGCGGTTTTTCAGGGCCTGCAATTTTCCCTGTTGCAATCAGAATGATATATGATGTTTATGAAGCTGTTAAAATCCCGATTATGGGGGTTGGCGGAGTTGCAACAGCTGAAAATGTTATTGAAATGATGCTTGCGGGAGCAACTGCTGTTCAGGTAGGGGCGGCAAATTTAACTGAGCCGTATGTTTGCAAGAATATTATCGAAGAGCTACCTGCTCTTTGTGAGAAATACAAAATAGAAAAGTTAAGCGACGTTATAGGAGGTGCCCACTAATGGGAAAAGATGTAATTATTGCTTGTGACTTTGCAAGTAAAGAGGAAACACTTAATTTTTTAGACAAGTTTACAGGAAGAAAGCCTTATGTTAAAATCGGAATGGAGCTGTATTATTCTGCAGGTCCTGAGATTGTTAAGGAAATTAAAGAAAGAGGGCATAAAATATTCCTTGATTTAAAGCTTTGCGATATTCCAAATACTGTTAAAAAGTCAATGGCAGTTTTATCACGCCTTGATGTTGATATGGTAAATCTTCACGCATTTGGCACAAAGGCAATGATGGAAGCGGCTTTGGAGGGGTTAACAAGAGAAGACGGAACTCGTCCACTCTTAATCGCCGTAACAATGCTTACTTCAACAAGCGAAGAGAGAATGAAGAATGACTTGCTTATCGACGCACCCCTTGATGAAGTTGTTATGAAATATGCGAAAAATGCATCTGAGTGCGGTCTTGACGGTGTTGTTTGCTCACCTCTTGAGGCAAGTAAGGTTAAGGATATTTGCGGAAAAGAATTCTTGACAGTTACTCCGGGCATTCGTTTTGCGGGTGGAGATGTTGGAGACCAGGTTAGAATAACAACCCCACAAAAAGCTAAGGAAATCGGTTCAGACTATATTGTTGTGGGAAGACCGATAACTGCTGCAGAAAACCCTGCCCAGGCTTATGAAAGATGCGTAGCGGAATTTGTTGACTAATAATTTAGGAGGAAATAAAAATGGAAAACATCAAAACTTTGATTGCACAGGATTTATTAAGCATTGGTGCAGTATTTTTAAGACCGGAGGAGCCTTTTACCTGGGCGAGCGGAATAAAAAGCCCTGTTTATTGCGATAACAGATTAACATTATCTGCACCGAAAGTTCGTGACGATATTGAAAATGCAATTGCAAAAACAGTAAAAGAAAAATATCCCGAGGCAGAGGTTCTTATGGGGACAAGCACAGCAGGAATTGCCCACGCCGCAATTTCGGCCCATATTTTAGGTATTCCAATGGGATATGTCCGCAGTGGGGCAAAGGACCACGGCAGACAAAACCAGATTGAGGGAAAGCTTGAAAAAGGACAGAAGGTTGTTGTAATTGAAGACTTAATTTCCACAGGCGGAAGTGTTATCGAAGTTGTTGATGTTCTTCGTGAGGCAGGAGCGGAAGTTTTAGGTATTGTTTCAATCTACACTTACGGAATGGAGAAAGGCTTAAAAAGACTAAGCGAAGCAAATGTTGAAAATACAAGTCTTACAGATTTTGACACAACAGTTGATGTTGCTGCAAAAATTGGGTATATTAAGGAAGAGGATAAGGAACGACTTATTAAATTCCGCAATAACCCAAGTGATGAAAGTTGGATAAAATAATTTTAAAAGGAGCGAATTTATGCGTCACCTTATAGATGTTTTAGATTTATCAGTAAGCGAAATTGAGGAGCTTACAAATATTGCAGAGGATATTATCGAAAACCCTCAAAAATATCAGGAAAAGTGCAAATATAAAAAACTTGCAACACTCTTTTTTGAGCCATCAACTCGCACAAGATTGAGCTTTGAAGCGGCTATGATGGAGCTTGGAGGGAATGTTATCGGCTTTTCAGAGGCAAATTCAAGTTCTGCTGCAAAGGGCGAAAGTGTTTCTGACACCATAAGAACTGTTGGGTGCTATGCAGATATTATAGCAATGCGTCATCCAAAAGAGGGTGCACCACTTGCGGGAACTTTTAAATCAGAAGTTCCTATTATAAATGCGGGGGACGGCGGTCATAACCACCCAACCCAAACCCTTGCGGATTTGCTCACGATAAAGCGTGAAAAGGGAAGATTTGATAATTTAACAATCGGCCTTTGCGGAGATTTAAAGTTCGGACGAACAGTTCACTCCTTAATTAACGCGATGTCAAGATATGAAAATATTAAATTTGTTTTAATTTCTCCTGAGGAGCTTTCTCTTCCTGATTACATTAAAAAGGGAGTTATTGAGAAAAATAATATTCCATACATCGAAACGCAGAGTTTAGAAGATGCTATGCCAAGTCTTGATATTTTGTATATGACAAGGGTTCAAAGAGAACGCTTTTTTAACGAAGCGGACTATATAAGACTTAAGGACAGCTATATTTTAACTCTTGAAAAGCTTGAAAATGCAAAAGAAGATTTATGTATTATGCATCCGCTTCCGAGAGTAAATGAAATTTCAACACAGGTAGACGAAGACAAAAGAGCTTGTTACTTTAAGCAGGTTAAAAATGGAAAATATATGCGAATGGCACTTATTTTAAAGCTTTTGGAGGTAGAAATATGAATATAGACTCCATAAAAAACGGAATTGTAATCGACCATATTGCGTCAGGAAACAGTATGGAAATTTACGAGCTTTTAAAGCTTGAAGAGCTTAACTGCTCTGTGGCTATTATAAAGAATGCTCAAAGCAGAAAAATGGGAAAGAAAGACATTATAAAAATTGATGCCGATGTTGATATAAATTTTGATGTTTTAGGATATATTGACCCAAATATTACGGTTAATATTATAAAAGACGGTGTTTTAATTGAAAAAAGACATTTGTCACTTCCTGAAAAACTCACTAATGTTATAATGTGCAAAAATCCAAGATGTATAACATCTGTGGAGCAAGGAATTAACCATATCTTTAAGCTTTCCGATAAAGAAAATGGTATTTATCGCTGTATTTATTGCGAAACAAAAGCAAAAAATCAGTAGATTTTGGAAGAAAAAACAGAAATTACAATGTTTAAACTTTAGTCATTGAGGCAAACTAAACCTGAAAACAAAATATAAAAAATTCAAATATTTTTTGTATTTTGGTAAATAAGGGAGGTGAGTCAGAAATGGCTAACAAAGGCAATAACAGCGTAGTAGTTCCAGAATCAAGAGCTGCTATGGACAGATTTAAAATGGAAGCTGCCAACGAAGTTGGTGTACAGCTTAAGGAAGGTTATAACGGCGACCTTACTTCAAGACAGGCAGGCTCAATCGGTGGACAGATGGTTAAAAAGATGATTGAGAAGGCTGAAAGAGATTTAGCAAACGGTCAAAGTATGTAATTCTTTTATAGAAGAAAAGCAAACCTGCCTTAAATTTAGGTGGGTTTGTTTTTTAGTTTGGTGATAAAATGAAAAAGAAAATCATTATTTCTATTTCTTGCGTTATGGTTTATATTCTTACATATATATTCGGAATAAAGATAACTGATAGTGGTATTCCTTATGAGAAAAAACTTACGGAGCGGATAAAGGAGCCTGATTTAGGAGCGGAGTATGGAAAAGATATAAACAAGGCAAGTAAAATAGATTTTATGAAAATAAAAGGTATTGGCGAAGTATCGGCTAAAGCAATAATAAAAAGGCGTAAGGAGCTTGGTGATTTTCGTGGAATGGAAGATTTACTGGGTGCTGACAACGTAGGAGAAAAACGGTTAGAAACAATTAAAAAGAAATTTAAAATTGTTAATGAGGAGGATACAAATGGAAACAATTAAGACAATAAAAGAGAGAAGAGCAGTCCGAGGCTTTAACCCCGACAAACAAATAGATATAAAAGATATTAAAACTATTGTTGAGTGTGCAATGTATGCTCCTCTGGCAATCAATAAGGTTTCCTGGCATCTGACAGTTGTGAGAAATAAGGAGCTTTTGGAGAGGTTGTCAAAGGATATTATTGAACAATTAAGCATAAACCCTACCGAACATATAAAAATGCGTCTTGCAATGCCGAATTACAATCCGTTTTACCACGCCCCAACTGTTATTTTTGTAACAGGCGATAAGAATAATACTTATACGGGCAATAATACAGGCGCGGCTATTGAAAATATGTTGCTCGCCGCAAAGGATTTGGGAATTGACAGCTGTTGGATTGGTCTTGCAAATGATTTTTTAAGGTCTGAAAAGGGAAAGCCTTATATGAACAGGCTAAACACCCCAACAGATTATGAAATTATAGGTGCAGTTGCCTTGGGGTATGGAAATGTTGATGTTTCTATGCCGAATAAACATTTTGATGAGATTGAAGAAATAGTAAAGTACATAGATTAAGCTATTTTCCAACTAAATATTCTGTAAGACCCATAAATATTGACCAGGCAACTTTTTGCTGATAGCTTTCTGTCATAAGAAGAGTTGCTTCGTCTTTATTAGATAAAAAACCACATTCAACTAAAATGGATGGAATTTTTGCATCTTTTAAAATATAAACGCTGTTGCCAACTTTTAATTGACGGGTATTTGACGGGTCTGCATTTTTAATTAATGATGCCTGGACGATTTCTCCAAGCTTTTCGCTTTCAGCAGAGGAGGGAGCACAAAATACCTGTGCTCCTTTATATTTTTCTTCAGAAAACTTATTCATATGAATACTTACAAAAATATCTGCATTAACTTTATCGGGTAGATTTTTTCTCACCATAAGGTCAGATTTTTTTTGTGAAACAGTTTTTTCTCGGCTTGGGTCGGCGGTGTTTGTGTCAGAATTTCGTGTCATAATAACAGTTCCGCCGTTTTCTTCAATAAATACGCGGAGATAGTTTGCGATTTTCAAATTAAGCTCCTTTTCAATAGCATTTCCTGCTGATGCACCGGCGTCAATTCCTCCGTGTCCCGGGTCAATAACAAAGATTTTGCCTGAAACGGGTGTAGAAAAAGTGCTGATTGTATTATTTGATTCTATAAATATTGAGAGGAAAAAAATCAAAGCCAAAACAACTGTCGTAACAGAAAAAATTATATTTCCTCTTTTAATTGTAATAAACAAGAAAACCACCTCTGTAAATTATATGAGGTGGCTTTTAATTTTATTTAATAAATTAAAGCCTGATATATAAAATATCAGGCTTTGGAGCGGAAGACGAGATTCGAACTCGCGACGTTCACCTTGGCAAGGTGACGCTCTACCACTGAGCCACTCCCGCATCACTTGTAATGATATTATATCGGAGACAGGGAAAATTGTCAATAGAAAATATAAAAATGAACAAATAAATTCAATTTGGACATTTTTTATTAAAATATTACATTAAGTTTGGTGAAAATGACGAACTAAAAAAAAGATAAATTGTAGATTTTTTCACAATTTTTTGTTATAATTAAAAAGGTATAGTGGTGAAAGTCTGCTATATTGAAATTTATGAAAATCCGTTTGGGAGTTTGCGGTAAAATAAACTTTCAATATTTCACTTATAGGAGGGTTTGTACTGATGAAAGAAACAATAGCTTTCAAAGGAACAAAAGAGCAGGAAGAAAGACTTATGGCTGTTATCGAGAGTCATAAAGGTCAGGAAGGTGCTGTTATTCCGGTTCTTCATGAAGCACAGGGAATTTACGGCTATCTACCGATTGAAGTTCAGGAAATGATTTCTGAAGGTCTTGATGTTCCGCTTGCTGAAATTTATGGTATAGTTACATTCTATAGCCAGTTCTCAATTAATCCAAAGGGTAAATATCAGATTGGTATTTGTATGGGAACAGCTTGTTATGTTAAAGGTTCAGGCGATATTTTAGACAAGGTTAAAGAAATCTTGGGTATTGAAGTTGGGGAGTGTACACCTGATGGGCTTTTCTCAATTGATGCAACTCGCTGTATCGGTGCTTGTGGCCTTGCTCCTGTTTTAACAGTTAACGATGATGTATACGGCAGACTTGTTGTAGATGATATCGAAGGTATTATTGCCAAGTATAAGGATTAAGAGGTAAAGAGATGCGCTTGTCTGATATAAAATCTGTTTTAAATGCGAGAGTTTTAAGCGGAGAGGATGAAAAGGCACTTTGTGAAAAGGATATTCATACAGCCTGCGGATGTGATTTAATGAGTGATGTTTTAGCGTTTGTTAAGGACCAGTCCTTGCTGTTAACAGGCCTTATTAATTCTCAGGTAATTCGCACTGCAGAAATGATGGATATTATTGCTGTTTGCTTTGTTAGAGGAAAGACTCCCACACAGGATGTTATTGAACTTGCAAAGGAAAAGGATATAACACTTCTTCAAACAGATTATTCGCTTTATATGTCTTGCGGGTTGTTATATAGCAAAGGACTTGGTGTTAATAATGATTAAAAAATATATATTATCTGGCGATGATTTTTCCCTTGCCGGAGAGGCATCCAGTAGTTTTAAAGCAATTCTTAAAAAACTGGGAATTGATTCCTTGGTTGTAAGAAAAGTTGCAATTGCTATGTATGAGGCAGAAATAAACACTATTGTACACGGCGGCGGGGGAGAATGTGAAGCGGAAATAGAGGGGAATAAAATTACTCTTGTTTTTCGTGATAAAGGCCCTGGTATTCCTAACTTAGATCTTGCTATGCAGGAGGGTTATTCCACTGCCACAGATCAAATAAGAGAGCTTGGTTTTGGTGCAGGAATGGGGCTTCCAAATATTAAGAAATATACGGATAGTATGAACATTGAAACAGAAATTGGAAAAGGAACTACGGTGACATTGGTCATAAATCTGTGAGGTGAGTAAGATGGAATATTTCCACTCGGTTACACTGGATAAAAATAAATGTCATGGCTGTACCAATTGTATAACTCATTGCCCTACAGAGGCAATAAGAGTGCAAAACGGTAAGGCAAAAATCATTAAAGAGCGTTGTATTGACTGCGGAGAGTGTATTCGCGTTTGTCAGTCTCATGCGAAGATTGCTGTTGCAGATACTTTCGCTATGCTTGATGATTTTAAATATAATATTGCTATGCCTGCTCCGTCTTTTTACGGACAGTTCAATAGTATGTTCACAATAGGTCAGATTCTTACAGCGTTTAAAAAGATTGGTTTTGATCATGTTTTTGAAGTTGCGAGAGGGGCTGAATATGTCAGTGCTGCGACCAGATACATAATCAAAAACGAAAAGCCTAAAAAACCGGTTATAAGCTCGGCTTGTCCTGCTGTTTTAAGGCTTATAAGAGAGCGTTTCCCAAATCTTTTGGGAAATGTCTTGAATGTAATTTCTCCAATGGAGACAGCGGCCATTCTTGCAAGGCGTGAAGCCTGCGAAAAAACAGGGTTTGCTCCTGAGGAGGTTGGGGTGTTCTTCATTTCCCCTTGTCCTGCTAAGGTAACAAGCGTGAAATCTCCACTAACTCTTGAAAAATCAAATGTAAGCGGAGTTATAACTGCAAAGTCTGCCTTTAAGAAAATAATTTCAATTATCGAGGACATAAAAGAGGAAGAAAATCTTTCTGTTTCCGGATATGAAGGGATTTTTTGGGCAAGGAGCGGCGGAGAGTGTTTAGGAACCGGCTCAGCCGACACCATTGCGGTTGATGAAGTTCATAATGTTATAACTGTTTTAGAGGAAATAGAAAACGATAAAATGACATCTGTTGATTTTGTTGAGCTTTCTGCTTGTCCAAGTGGTTGCAGTGGCGGGGCTCTCAATATTGAAAACCCGTTTTTAGCATCAAGTAGAATTTCTCAGCAGTCTAAGAAAAAACCTCAGCTTAGAGAGATTAAAGATCTTGATATTGACGGTTTAAGATGGGAAAAAGAAGTGCAAAGCGTGACTTTTACTCCTCTTGACAGTGATCTTGGCGAGGCAATGCGAAAGATGGAGCAAATGGAAGAAATTTATGAAAGACTTCCAAAGCTTGATTGTGGTTCTTGCGGGTCTCCGACTTGTCGTTCTCTTGCTGAAGATATTGTCCGAGGATTTGCAAGTGAAAATGATTGTATTTTCCTGATGAGAGAAAAAGTTCGCGACCTTGCGAAAGAATTATTTGAACTTAACGAGAATTTTCGTGATTTTAAAAAAGAGGAATAAATATGAAAGTATCAGAGCTTGTTAAAACACTAAATCTTGAGGTTCTTACTAAAGCTGATTTTAAAGATAAAGAAGTTGATGGCTGTTATATCGGCGATTTACTCAGCAGAGTTATGGGAAAAGCTCAAGAGCAAAATGCGTGGCTGACAATTATGAATAACATAAATATTCTTGCAGTAGCAACGCTTACAGAGGTTTCCTGTATAATTCTTTGTGAGGGTGTTGGGGTTGATGAAAGCATTCTTGGCAAAGCCAATGAAGAGGGAATAGTTATTTTAAAAAGTCCTAAAACTGCTTATGAACTTGCAAATGAAATAGGTGGAATTTTATAATGATTTATTATGATTTCCACATCCATTCATCGCTTTCTCCATGCGGGGATGACGATATGACACCGAATAATATAGTCAATATGGCAGCCTTGGGTGGGCTTGATGCAATAGCAATATCTGACCATAATTCAATTGGGAATGTGTTATCGGCAATTAAAGTTGGTGAGGGGTGCGGAGTTAAAGTTATTCCCGGAATGGAAATTGAAACAGCAGAGGAAGTTCATATTTTAACCCTTTATCCTGATATTAAATCTGCACAATATGTTGCCGAGGTTGTTTATCAAAGTCTTCCTGATATAAAAAACCGACCTGAGATTTTCGGTAATCAGCTTAAAATGAATGAGATGGACGAAGTAGTCGGAATTGAGGAAAAGCTTTTGATTTCTCCAACTAATCTCTCAATTGAGAAGGTTTTTGAGCTGGTAGAGGATGCAGGAGGCTTATTTATCCCGGCCCATGTAGACAGACATTCATACAGCGTTTTAACGAACTTAGGATTTATCCCTGATAATCTTGATATAAGGCATATTGAGGTTTCTAAAAAAGTTGATGTTTTAGAGGATTATCTAACTGCCAGACCTGAGCTTCGTAAATATGGAATTTTCAGAAATTCTGATGCTCACTATCTGGAGGATATTTCACTACAGGATGCGTTTTTAGATATAGAAGATATACTTGAAATTTTTAAGAGGTGATTATAATGGAAGAATTATCACTTCACATATTGGACATTGCAAAAAACTCAGTCAAAGCAAACGCTAAAGAAATCATAATAAAAGTATTAGAAGATGAAACAAAAAATCTTTTAACCATTGAGATTTTGGATGATGGCTGCGGAATGAGTGAGGAATTTTTAAAAACAGTTAAAAATCCGTTTTCTACAACAAGAACAACAAGAAAAGTTGGTATGGGACTATCCCTTTTTGAAGCAGCGGCAATTCAATGCGGCGGAGGACTTGAAATTACCTCCAAGCTTGGAGAAGGGACGAAAGTTAAAGCAGATTTTGAACTTAATTCAATCGACAGAGCACCGCTTGGTGATATTGCAGGAACAATGGCTACATTAATATCAGGCTCTCCTGAAATTGACTTTGTATATTCTCATAAAAAAAACGATAAAGAGTTTAAAATGGATACAAAAGAGATAAGAGAAATTTTAGGCGGTGTTCCTCTTGATAATATAGAAGTTGTCAGTTGGATTTCTGATTATATAAACGAAGGAATAAATGAAATACAGTAAATTATGACTCCTTTTGGGGTTTGGATATTATAATTTTAAGGAGGTCAAATTATGAAAAGTTTGGCAGAATTACAAGAAATTCGTAACAGAGCTTTAAGTCAGGTTAATTTGCGTAAAGAGCGTGAAAACGGCACAAGAATTGTTGTCGGAATGGCAACTTGCGGAATTGCTGCAGGTGCCCGTCCTGTGCTTAATGCTTTCGTAAAAGAAATTGAAAAGAGAGGGATTGCTGATGTAACAGTTACTCAGACCGGTTGCATCGGTATGTGTCGATTAGAGCCTATCGTTGAGGTATATGTTCCGGGTAAAGAAAAGGTGACCTATGTTCATATGACAGAGGATAAGGTTGCAAAGGTTGTGGCTGAACACATCATCAATCAAAGCCCTGTTGATGAATATTTAATTAAAGCAGAAGAGTTATAGTTTAGGAGGACAAAAAGATGAATATATACAGATCTCATGTATTGATTTGTGGTGGTACAGGCTGTACTTCATCAGGTTCAAAAAGGCTTCAGGCTGAATTTGAAAATCAGCTTAAAGCAAACGGTATTGAAGATGAAGTAAAAATTGTTGAAACAGGATGTTTTGGACTTTGTGCACTTGGTCCGGTTGTTGTTGTGTATCCTGAGGGTGCTTTTTACAGCCGTGTTGAGGAAGCAGATGTAAAGGAAATTGTTGAAGAGCATCTCTTAAAAGGTCGTATCGTTAAAAGACTTTTATATGATGAAACTATTACGGGTGACGAAATTAAGTCTATTAACGAAACTACTTTCTATGCAAAACAGAAGCGTGTTGCACTCCGTAACTGTGGTGTTATAAACCCTGAGAATATTGATGAATATATCGCAGCTGACGGTTATCAGGCACTTGGTAAAGTTCTTACCGAAATGAGTCAGGAAGAAGTTATTCAGCTTATTAAGGATTCCGGGCTCCGTGGCCGTGGCGGCGGTGGTTTTACAACAGGAATGAAGTGGGACTTTACCTATAAAGCACAAGGTGACCAGAAATATGTTGCTTGTAACGCCGACGAAGGTGACCCTGGTGCATTTATGGACCGTTCAATCTTAGAGGGTGACCCGCACTGTATTATTGAAGCTATGGCAATTGCAGGTTACGCAGTTGGTGCAAATCAGGCTTATATCTACATAAGAGCAGAGTACCCAATCGCAGTAGACAGACTCAAGATTGCTATCAATCAGGCGAGAGAATACGGTTTACTTGGTAAAGATATTTTTGGAACAGGCTTTGACTTTGACCTTGACATCCGTCTTGGTGCCGGTGCATTCGTTTGTGGTGAGGAAACAGCTCTTATTACTTCTATTGAAGGTAAGAGAGGCGAACCTCGTCCTCGTCCGCCGTTCCCTGCTGTTAAGGGCCTCTGGGGCAAACCAACACTTCTTAACAATGTTGAAACTTATGCAAATATTCCACAGATTATTTTAAACGGCGTTGAGTGGTTTACTTCAATGGGAACTGAAAAGTCTAAGGGAACTAAGGTATTTGCTCTTGGCGGTAAAATCAACAACACAGGTCTTGTTGAAATTCCTATGGGAACAACACTTCGCGAAATCGTTGAAGAAATCGGTGGCGGTATTCCTAATGGAAAGAAATTTAAGGCTGCTCAGACAGGCGGTCCTTCAGGCGGATGTATCCCTGCTCACCTTATTGACACACCAATTGATTATGACTCACTTATTCAGATTGGCTCAATGATGGGTAGTGGTGGTCTTATCGTTATGGACGAAGACAATTGTATGGTTGATATCGCTAAGTTCTTCCTTGAATTTACTGTTGATGAATCTTGCGGTAAATGTACTCCTTGCCGTATAGGAACAAAGAGACTTTATGAGCTCTTAGAGAAGATTACAGACGGTAAAGGAACAATGGAAGATATCGACCGTCTTGAAGAACTTTGTTACACTATCAAGAATTCTTCACTTTGTGGTCTTGGTCAGACAGCTCCAAACCCAGTTCTCAGCACACTTAAGTATTTCCGTGACGAGTATATTGCCCACGTTAAGGATAAGACTTGTCCAGCTGGCGTATGTAAAAAGCTTGTTAAATACGAAATTGTTGCTGATAAGTGTAAGGGATGTAGCCTTTGTGCAAGAAAGTGTCCTGTTGGTGCTATTTCCGGTGAAATTAAGTCGCCGTTTGTAATTGACCCGGATAAATGTATCAAGTGTGGCGTATGTATGGATAGCTGTAAGTTTGACGCTATTGAGAAACATTAAGGAGGAACTTTTGCTATGGAAAATGTAAATATTAAGATAAACGGACAAAGCTTAAGCGTTCCGGCAAATTATACAATCCTTCAAGCAGCAAAGGAAGCGAATATTGATATTCCAACTCTTTGTTACTTAAAGGATCTCAGCGAAACAGGTTCTTGTAGAATGTGTGTCGTTGAAATTAAAGGAGGAAGAGCTCTTCAGGCAGCTTGTGTATATCCTGTATCTGAAGGCTTAGAAGTTTTAACAAACACTCCAAAAGTCAGAGCTGCAAGAAAAGCAACTCTTGAACTTATTTTATCAAACCACGACAGAAAGTGCTTAACTTGCGTTAGAAACCAGAACTGTGAGCTTCAGACACTTTCTGAAGATTTAGGTATTACAGATATTGCTTATGAGGGCGAAATGAATGAATACACAATTGATGAGCTTTCTCCGTCAATTGTTAGAGATAACAACAAGTGTGTTCTCTGCCGTCGTTGCGTAAGCGTATGTAAAAATGTTCAGACAGTTTCTGTTATTGATGCAACAGAAAGAGGATTCAAAACAACAATTGCTTCTCCATTCAATAAATCCCTTGGCGAAGTTCCTTGTGTAAACTGCGGTCAGTGTATCGCGGCTTGTCCTGTTGGCGCTCTTCGCGAAAAGGACAACACAGAAGATGTTTGGGCTGCTATTGCTGATGAAGACAAGTATGTTGTTGTTCAGACAGCTCCTGCTGTTCGTGTTGCTCTCGGCGAAGAATTCGGTTACCCGATTGGAACTGCTGTAACAGGCCAGATGGCTGCAGCTCTTCGCAGAATGGGCTTTGACAGAGTGTTTGATACAGACACAGGTGCAGACCTTACAATTATGGAAGAGGGAACAGAGTTTATAAACAGACTCAAGAACGGTGGAAAGCTTCCGCTTATCACATCTTGTAGCCCTGGTTGGGTTAAGTTCTGTGAACACAACTTCCCTGATTTTCTCGAAAATCTTTCAAGCTGTAAGTCTCCTCACCAGATGTTTGGTGCAGTAATTAAGTCTTACTATGCTGAAAAAATGGGTATTGACCCTGCTAAAATCGTTGTTGTTTCAGTTATGCCTTGTATCGCAAAGAAATTTGAAGCAGGCAGACCTGAAATGGAAGCTAAATACCGTGATGTTGACTTTGTTATCTCAACTCGTGAGCTTGCAAGAATGATTAAGCAGGCAGGTATCAGATTTACAGAGCTTCCTGAAGAAAAGTTTGACAATCCATTTGAAGAAGCAACAGGTGCTGGTGTTATCTTCGGTGCAACAGGCGGTGTTATGGAAGCAGCACTTAGAACTGTAACTGAAGTTTTAGAGGGCAAGACCTTTGATAAGGTTGAATATGAAGCAGTTCGCGGAACTGAGGGTATCAAGGAAGCAACTTTAACAGTTGCAGGAACAGAAGTTAAAATCGCTGTTGTTTCAGGTCTTGGCAATGCAAGAAAGCTTTTAAATGCAATAAGAGAGGGTAAAGCAAATTACCACTTTATCGAAATTATGGCTTGTCCTGGTGGATGTGTAACAGGTGGCGGTCAGCCAATCGTATCTGCAAAGGTTCAGGCTGAATGTGATGTTAAGGCACTCCGTGCTTCCGCTATTTACAGCGAAGACGAGAGAGCAACTCTCAGAAAGAGCCACGAAAATCCTGATGTTAAGCTTCTTTATTCTGAGTTCTTTGGCGAACCGGGTAGCCACAAGGCACACGAGCTTCTCCACACTCACTACATTGAAAGACCAAAATTCTAAAATAAAAGACAGATGCTTTTGCATCTGTCTTTTTTAATGTCCTATCTATCTTTATGAGGTGAAATTTTAAATCTTTTTTTATAGATTCTACTGAAATAGTTATAATCGGAAAAACCAACTTTAACAGAAACTTCGGAAACAGATAGATTGTTTTCTTTTAATAGCTTTCTGGCTTCCGTCAGACGTGCTTCTTTTATATATGAAGCAATTCCAACACCATATTCACTCTTAAACATTTCATAAAGCTTTGTTCGACTAGCTCCGATATATTCGCATAAATCATATATATTTATTTGTTCTGATAAATGTTCTTTAATGTATGAATTGGCTGAAGTGATTATTTTTTCATTTTCTGCACCTATCATTTCCTTTAAAAGCATATAATCGGTACAAATTTCAAGCAGCTTAGATGCAGCAAGAATCTGATTTTTATTTTTATACTTAATTTCGGTAGTATTACATTCTAATCCGTGTTCTTTATATATTTCTGATTCAAGTTTTTTCAGGTCATTTTTGTCTTTTATATCAGTTATTTGACCAAGCATAATATAGCCAATTATTTTGTTTTTATTTTTTATTGGCATAACGGCTTCAACTAACCCCATATGACATTTATATATGAAAATATTTTTCATATCCTTACATTTTTCAAAGGCATCTATGTCACTTTCACGGCATTTATTCATAAGTGCAGTATTAGTCCTGATTATTGTGCAAAAATTACATGCGGTTTCGGGGTAGGAGAAGATTTCTTTAAACTCCGAGTCAAAAATAACCGTTCGTATTCCGGTCAGCATATAGAAATATTTAAGTGTTTCATACAGGTTTAAAGTATCTAATTTGATTTTCATAAATTCATCCCTCCAATCCGTACAAATTTACAAATTTGCATACAAAATTAACTATAATTATAACAGATATTTTGATAAAATCAAGATGTAAAATATAAAAATTATAAAAAAGGATGTGTTTTTATGAAAAAAATGACTTTTGCACTTTACTTTGGCAACCGTGGGTTTATGCCAGCAGAACTTATCGAGGGTGCTCGAGAAGATATGGTAAAGGCAGTTACAGATGCCGGATATGACTACATAATTATGGATAAGGATGCAACACGCTATGGTGCTGTTGAAACTCGTGATGAGGGTAGACTTTATGCTCAGTGGCTTAAATCTCACGAGGGAGAGTATGATGGTGTAATTCTTTGTATGCCTATTTTCATTGATGAAAACGGAGCTATCGCGGCACTTCAGGATGCAGGTGTTCCTATTTTAATGCAGGCATATCCTGATGAAATCGGCAAAATGGATTTCCAGCACAGAAGAGATGCATATTGCGGAAAGTTTTCTGTTACTGATGTATTTGAACAGTATCAAGTTCCATACACTGTTATGAAACCACATGTTGTTCATCCTCTTACAAAGGAATTCACTCAAAATCTTCACGATTTTGCAGCAATTTGCCGTGTTGTAAACGGAATGAAGAGATTTACCATTGGTTGTATCGGTGCAAGAACAACTGCCTTTAAGACAGTTCGTTTTGATGAAATTACAATGCAGCGTCATGGTATCAACGTTGAAAGCTTTGACTTATCAGAATTCTTTGAATTTGTTCGTGCAAAGGCTGACGATGATGAAAAAGTAATCGCTAAAAAGGCTGCTCTTGAAAAATATACAGACTTCTCTAATGTTCCTGAAGATAAGAAGATTATGCTTTCAAAAATCAGTGTTGTAATCGACGATTATATTGAAGAATATCATCTTGATGCTGTTTCCCTCCGTTGTTGGAACGAAATGGAAACATACCTTAGAGTTTGTCCTTGCGTTCTTATCAGTGAACTTAATGACAGAGGCATCACAGCTTCTTGTGAAATTGATATGTGCTCTGCAATTACAATGCGTGCATTATCTCTTGCAACAGAGGGTCCTGCAGCTTGTCTTGACTGGAATAACAACTATGGAGATGATCCAAACAAAGTAATTCTCTTCCACTGTGGTTCAACAGCTCAAAAACTTATGGCTGCAAAAGGAACAGTTACTGCTCATAAGATGTTTGAAAAGGGCGACCCGGGTAGCGGCTGGGGTACAAATGAAGGTAGAATTGCTTCTTTCCCAATGACATTTACTAACTGTAAAACAGAAAACGGAAAGATTACAATTTACTTCAGCGAAGGCGAATTTACAGATGATGTGATTGAGGATGCATTCTTCGGTTGCGGCGGTGTTGCTGTGATTGACGACCTCCAGACAAAGCTTATCAATCTTGCAAGAGGCGGATTTAAACATCATACAACTGTTGCAAACGGCCACGTTAAGAGAATTCTTGAAGAAGCATTTAAGTATTATCTTGGCTACGACGTTGTAAGTATAGAGGGTTAATTATGATAGTAGGCGGACTTGATATAGGAACAAGCGGATGCAAAATAGTTCTTTATGATGAAAAAGGAACATTTTGTGGTAGCTTTTATAAAGAATATGATGTTAAGCGCTCAAAAGGCCTACACGAGATAGACGCAGAGGAAATCTTTGCGTCTGTCTGCGAGGTTTTAAAGAGTGCATCAGACAAAGAAATTTCATCTATTGCAGTAACAAGCTTTGGGGAAACCTTTGCAATGCTTGACGAAAATGACAAGCCTTGTGCTCCATCAATGCTTTATACTGACCCAAGAGGAAAGGAAGAATGCAAAATCTTAACTGATAAGTTTGGAGCTGAAGAACTTGCTCTGAAAACAGGGGCAATGACTCACGAAATGTATTCTCTTCCTAAAATTATGTGGATAAAGAAGAATATGCCTGAAAATTATAAAAAGGCTAAATGCATTCTTCTTATGCAGGACTATATTGTGTATATGCTTTCAGGAAAGCGTCAAATTGACTATTCCTTGGCAGCAAGAACAATTTGCTATGATATTAAAAACCGTTGCTGGGCAAAAGACATACTTGAGTTTTGCGATATAGACGAAAACCTTCTGTCAACTCCGGTGCCATCGGGAACAATAGCCGGCACAATTAAAAAAGAAATGGCACAAAAACTTGGCCTTAATGATGATGTTAAGATTGCTTCGGGTTGCCATGACCAGATTGCGGCAATGACAGGGGCAAATGCCTTTGAGTGTGATGAGGTTATGGACGGCACAGGAACCGTTGAATGTGTGCCTGTTATAATGGAAGATCTGCCAAAGGATTATTCTCTTTATGAAAAAGGCTTTTCTATGGCAGAGCATATTAACGGCAAATACGCTTGTTATGTGCTTTCTTATGCAGGTGGTGCAACCTTAAAGTGGTTTAGAGATAATATCTCTAACCAGTCTTATGCCGAGCTTGATAAAATGGTTAAGGATGAGCCATCAGATTTGATGATTATGCCTCATTTTGCAGGAGCTGCAACACCTTATATGGATACATCTTCAAAGGCAGCTATAATTGGACTTACCTTTGAACACGGTAAAGATGATATATATAAGGCTCTTATGGAAGGAACAGCGTATGAAATTATGCTTAACCTTGAAATTTTAGGCGAGTATGGAATTGCTCCAAAAATGCTTATCGCAACAGGCGGTGGTGCAAACTCAGATATTTGGCTCCAGATTAAGGCAGATGTTTTAAACACAGCTGTTACTGCTCTTGACGGAAGCGAAATCGGTGGTGCCGGAACTGCTTATCTTGCGGGAAGAGCTATTGGCATATATGAAGATGGGATAAAACTTTTAAAGGAAAGAAAAGTATTTTATCCTGATGCACAAAAGCACGAGTTTTATAAGAACCAATTTAAAAAATACAAGAAAATATATGCTGCAGTTAAGGAGGTAGATGGAAATGAATAATGGTTACATTGGGCATCCGTCACAAATTTGCGGTGTTGAGGAGGTTACCTTATCAAAAGGAAAGGGTAAGGGGATGACTCTTCTTGAAGTAAGAAACGGAAAAGGACTTGATTTTACCATGTCTGCGGACCGTGCTATGGACATCTCAAGAGTTAGCTTTAAGGGTGACAATATGGGCTTTTTCTCTCCTTGCGGTTATGTTGCACCAAGCTTTTACGATAAAGATGGTGCAGGGTTCTTAAAATCTTTTACAGCAGGATTTTTAACTACCTGTGGACTAACCGCGGTTGGAACTCCTTGCACAGATGATGGTGAGGATTTGCCTCTTCACGGAACAATCTCAAATATTCCTTGTGAAAACTATTCTTATTTTGAAACAGATGATGAGATTGTTGTTGAAGCAACAGTTCGTGATGCGTCAATTTTTGGCAGAAAGCTTGTTTTAAAGAGAAAGTTTATCTGCTCTAAAAATGAAAATGCTCTTACTATTGAGGATTGTATCGAAAACCAGGGAAGCGAAAAAGCACCAACAATGCTTCTTTATCATTTTAATATGGGCTATCCGCTACTTTCGGAAAATGCTATTGTAAATATTCCGAATAAGGGCGTAACACCAAGAAATGAGCATGCAGCTGAAGATATTGAAAATGCCCTAAAAATGGAAGTTCCGCAAGAGGGATATGAGGAAAGATGCTATTTTTATGACGTGCTTGAAAAAGATATGGTTGCATCGGTTGGAATATTCAATCCTGATATTAAAAAAGGTCTTAAAATGTCTTATGACAAAAATACCCTTGATTATTTTGTTGAGTGGAAAATGATGGGCGAGAGTGATTATGTTTTAGGGCTTGAACCAGCTAACTGTACTCCGGATGGCAGAGCGTTAATGCGTAAAGAAGGAACACTTAAGTTTATTGAACCAAAAGGCTCCTACAAAACAAAAATACAGTTTAAATTTACAGAATGTGAAGAAGACATAAAAAGCTTGTAAACCTTATGGCTAAAACAGAAAGGGGTTTTTTATGGATATAACACTTGCTGTTATGGCTGCCGGAATGGGAAGCCGTTTTGGCGGACTTAAGCAGATTGAGCCAGTTGGACCAAATGGTGAGGTTTTATTAGATTATTCTGTGTATGACGCAATTAAAGCGGGATATTCCAAGATTGTTTTCATAATAAAACACGAAATTGAAAAGGATTTTCGTGAAGTTGTTGGAAAAAGAATTGAAAAGCTTATTGATGTGGAATATGCGTTCCAAAGCATTGATGATGTTCCTGTAAAAAAATTGGAATTTGCCCAGAGGCAAAAACCGTGGGGAACAGGTCAGGCAATCCTCTGCGCAAAAAATGTTATTGATACTCCGTTTGTAGTAATAAACGCCGATGATTTTTACGGAAGAGAATCGTTTGAAGTTGTTGGTGACTATCTTAAAAAGAACGGAAAGTATTGTATGGCAGGGTATAAGCTTGTTGAAACTCTTACAGATAACGGAACTGTTACAAGAGGTGTGTGCAGTGTTGAAGATGGGTATTTAAAAACAATCACCGAGTGCTATAATATCGGAAAGGACACAACCCTTTCTCCTGATACTATTGTATCTATGAATATGTGGGGTCTTGAAACTGAAATTTTTGATATTTTAGAAGATGGCTTTGAGAAGTTCTTAGTGAACAATCAGGACATCTTAAAGGGTGAATATTTAATTCCTACTGTTATGAACGACCTTATTGAAAGCGGAACAAAGGTTAAAGTTTTAAACACTGATGCAAAATGGCTTGGAGTAACATACAGAGAAGATTTACCTCTGGTGAAAGAAAAATTAAAAGCACTAAATGATTTGTATAAATAAAAACAAGAGGAGATAATATCTCCTCTTGTTTTTTCAAAATAAGCTGATATAAAAGCAAAAAACTTATAAAAAAAATTAAAATAGGCTTGACAAAAGGGATATTAAGTAGTATAATGTAAAAGCTGACTAAGTCAGTAAGGTTATATGCGAGCATGCTGGAATAGGCAGACAGGCACGTTTGAGGGGCGTGTGTCAACCGACGTGTGGGTTCAAGTCCCACTGCTCGCACCAGATTTCCTTTATCGTATCTGCATTGCGGGTGCGGGAAAGGATTTTTATATTGCCGGATTGTGTAAAGGTAGCACGACAGACTCTGACTCTGTTTGTCTGGGTTCGAATCCTAGTCCGGCAGCCAAAAGAGACAAACACTTTTTATAACATAGTTATAATGATGTTTGTCTCTTTTTATATGCAAATTTCACAGCGATTCTGGTTAAGAATATACAGAATTAACAAACAGAATTGATTTATGTGAGCAGAATTGGATATGCAAAACATTACAATAGCGATGTTTAAAATTGAATACCATAAATTATGAGCACATTTTGAGTGAAATCAAGATGTGCTTTTTATATTTTAAAAATTATGAGGAGGAAAATAAAATGAAGAAATTGGATTTATACGAATCAAGATTATTTGGTAGAATTTGTTACGGGTTTGGTAGAGATAAAGATGGCTGTGTTTACATTAAAGAAGATGAAGCCGATGTAGTTAGAATGATTTATGATATGGCTATTAATGGTCACAGTTTGCAGAATATTCAGGTAGAATTACACAATCGAGGAATCAAATCTCCATCAGGTAAAGATAAATGGACAAGAGACGTTATTGATAAAACTATAAATAACAAAAAGTATTTAGCCTATATTATTTCATTTGAAAATTTCGTTGAAGCATCTATCGAAAAAGAATCTCGTTGCAGATACGTAAGAAGTTAGCCTAGGGACAGAATTGCGGGTTTGTTATATAATTCTATTATCCAAATGAAAGGAGATTTTGTTTATGAACAAATCAGCAATTCAAAATCAACTTAGGTATATTATTGCCAGAGAGCAGTATATGAAGTCACTGTTAAAAAATGAAGTTATAACTGAGGAGGTGTATAACGAAGTATTAGAAAATCTGTATGACGAATTTGAGGTCTGGAAATATAATAGAATTCAGAATCCAGGTGTTGAATTTAGAAAGAAGAAAAGAGAAACAAAAAATAATCTTGCAGAACAGAATCCGGGATATATTTCTTTAACAGAATTAGCAAGAAGCAAGCCAAAAAAATCAACTGGTTATACTATTCAAATGTGGTTAAGAGATAGTGGTACTGTTGATTTTCTCACTTTATGGGAGAATAAACACAATGAAAAATTTCTTCCCATTCTTGTGGAAGTGAATGCTTTAACACCAAAAATATGGATAAAAGAAACAAATTCTATCGGAATTGTATCAAGACAGGGAAAGAATGGCGGAACATATGCACATAAGGAAATAGCGATGCATTTTACGTGTTGGCTGTCTGCAGAAATGATGTTAAATGTTATAGAGAAATACGTGGAGGTAATGAATAATGAGAAAGATAACTGAAATTCCGGCTACAATTTTCAAACAGTCAACAGATACACATAGACAATATAGAGTAGCAGCATACTGCAGGGTTAGTACAGACAAGGAAGAACAGGAAAATAGTCTGGAAAATCAAATTACATATTACAAAAACAAAATTGAAAATACTCCAAACTGGACGTTGGTTGATATTTTTGCTGATTTTGGTATAAGCGGAATGAGTGATAAGAATCGGACAGAGTTTCAAAGAATGATGGATATGTGTGAAAAAGGAAAGATTGATTTAATTATTACTAAATCCATTTCAAGATTTGCACGGAATACAGTTGATTCTTTGACACACATAAGAAAATTAAAGTTAAATAACATAGGTGTTATCTTTGAAAAAGAAGGGGTAAATACGCTTGATGCAGTAAGTGAGACGATTTTAGCATGGTTTAGTGCTTTTGCTCAGGCAGAAAGTGAGTCGCTTAGTCAAAATGTAACCAGAGGGAAAAGGATGGGTTATAAAGAGGGTAAGTTTTCATTTCCATCTTGCCTATATGGATATGCCAGGGGTGATGGAAAGATACCTGTTATAATTCCCGAACAGGCAGCTGTCATTCGTAAAATGTTTCATATGTATTTGGAAGGCAAATCGATAAGGGGGATTAAGGAATGGCTTAATGATAACCAAATTGAAACACCAAAAGGCAATGAGTTATGGAGTGAATCTACTGTGTCTGGAATATTGAGAAATGAGAAATATAAAGGTGATGTACTCTTGCAGAAAAGTTATACTGTAGATTATCTTACAAAGACAACAGCAAAAAACAAAGGCGAGGTAACACAATATTATATTGAAAATAACCATGAGGGTATTGTATCACGGGGAATATTCGATATGGTGCAGGATGAAATGCAAAGAAGGGCAAGTTTATACAGTAGTAAAACTCCAAGCAAATATAGTTCTAAATATGCTCTCACAGGCAAGGTGATCTGCGGAGAATGCGGTGCTAAGTATAGGAGAGTTACCTGGGCGAGAAATGGTAAAAAGAAAATTGTATGGAGATGTACGGAAAGACTCACTAATGGCATTATGAATTGCAAGAATTCGCCTACAATTTTAGAAGAAGATTTACATAATGCAATCATTGATAGTTTAAAAGAGATATTGCCTAAATTTGATGATGTAGCTAAAAAAGTTAGAGATGAGATTGAGACAGTTTTGATGAAAAATGATGATAACAATCCACAAGTTATCCAATGTAAAATTCAAAACTTTGAGAAAGAAATTGAGGTTTTGAGGAAAGTTTTAAAAGAAACGGATAATAAACAATTTTATATTCAAAAGATTAAAATGTTTGAAGGTGAAGTAACAAAAATGAAACAAACATTGCATACAATTACAGAAAATGGGTGTATAGATTTACATCATGAAATAGAGGTTGTTGATGGGCGCTCAGATATAGGTAGATATTTAGATATAATAGTTCAAAATATTATTAAATATATACATATTATGGGAACAGAAAAGATAAATATAGAATTTGATTATAAAACTAATATTTATTGAAATGTTTATACAATATGTATGTTTATGTAGCAGAATAATGCAGCGCAGAAAGGTAGTGCATAGTTATCTTTGTAACAATAATTGCATTATTTGATAATATGTGGTATTATAAATGTGTAATCAATTATATGGTTTTAATATTGATTATTTTAAGATTAATATTTTAACAATTTGAAAAGGTGAATTTTATGAAATTATACAGCTTGAAAATAGATGGTTTTAGAAGAATACAAAATGCTACAATATATTTTGATGAAGCTACTTTTTTAATTGGTGTAAACAATGTTGGCAAGAGTTCGGTTTTAAAAGCTATAGAATATTTGCTTAGTGATAAAAAGCGACTTGAAGAAAATGATTATTTTTCGGTTATTGAAAATGATGTAAACAAGCGAATTGCTGGCAAAGTAATTCTTGAGGCTGAATTTCGTAACGTACCACAAGAAGCAACAACGTGGCGTGGTTTTAGAGGTAGATTATTTAGATATGAATCTACAAGTGAATCCGATACAGGATATGGGCTTAAATACAAGAAAACTTACGAAATCAATAAAGATGTTGAAATACAAATGCTACAGTCAGAGAGGATATTGAAAGAAGCGTTTAAAAACTGTAAAACCATACAAGAATATATAGAGAATGGTTTAGATATCTTTAGCTTTATTCCTGAACTAGCGTCTGTTGATGTTAACAAAAAAGTATCTACCTCACAAGACAACAAAATTAAAGAAATTGAAGATCTATATTCTTACAACGATGAAAAACAAGAGTGGGTTACAAATCCGGGAGGAATTCCTGGCAATGTTTTATCGAAATTGCCTAAATATATATTGATACCAGCCCAACATGCTACTGATGAGTTGGACGGCAAAAAGGGTGCTTTTATTGAAACACTAAATGAATTATTTCAGGAAGTAAGGAATGAATCTGAAAATTTTAAACAGGCTCAGCATTATCTAGAATTGTTATCTGGAGAATTAAACGCTTCCGATGAAACTACAGAGATAGGAAAGATGGTTAAAGAAATTGATGGAATAATCTCCGATATATTTCCTTCGACCAAAATATATGCGACAACCAATTTGAATGATCCCAATAAAGCAATTCAACCCGATTTTAATATAGAAATACATAGTAATGTTAGAACACCAGTACAGTTTCAAGGAACTGGTGTAATAAGATCGGCGGTTTTTGCACTTTTAAGATATAAAAACACAAGAGACTTGAAAAGAATACATAAAGGTGAATATGTTAGACCTTTACTTATTGGCTTTGAAGAGCCAGAGTTGTATCTACATCCTTCGGCTGCTCAAAAAATGAGAGAGACTATATATTCACTAGCAGAAGAATCACAAAATCAAATTGTATGTACAACTCATTCTACATATATGATTGATTTGTCGCAAAAGCCGTCGCAGATACTTAATAACTTAACTTTACAAAAAACGAAAAAAATAATAGATGGTCTAGAATACCCTACAGAATATGTATCTTCAAAAGCCTTTAATATAACAAAGGCATTACATGAATTAACAGATGATGATGATAAAACATATGTTAAAATGTTAATGCGTTTTGATGATGAAGTTACAAAAGTGTTTTTTGCAAACAATGTTTTAATTGTAGAAGGAGATACAGAATATCTACTGTTAATTGAGGCACTTAAGAGAATGGACAAGAATAGGGTAAATGAGATAAAAGCAAATTGGAATTTTATAAGGGCGCGTGGTAAGCCACCGATAATATCATTGATAAAATATTTTAAGGCGTTAAACTTAAATGTAAAAGTCATATTTGATAAAGATAACGGAAAAGAAAATGCGGAAAAGTATAATGCAGCTATTATTAGTGCGATTGATGATCCGGATAGATATTATGAAGTAGAAGGGTGTATAGAAGAATTATTAGGATATAAACAACCAAGTAATGACAAGCCGTTTCATGCATATAAATTTACTGAAACTAATTGGGGAGATAATTGGGAGAGCGTTTCCGAAGGTTGGAGGAATTTATTGCAAAAAGTTTTTGATATTGATGCTTGAGAATTTGGATTAGAATAGTAAAGAATAATGCAATATTTTACAGCAAAAAAGCGAGGTGTTCCTATGCGAGAGATTAAATTACGATCATATCAAGCTGAAGCTATAGACTCTATTCAAGAGGCTTTGAATCGTCATCAGAAACATATAGTTGTAGAGATGGCAACTGGGAGCGGAAAGGGAATCGTTTTAACGAAAACGTTAGAATTTCTAAGTAGTATAAATTGCAAGAATATACTTGTTGTTACTGACAGGATGGAAATAAAGAAGTATGTAGAACAACATATTATTTCTGAGAATGAAATCTTTAAAGGAATTGATGAATATAGGATTTTAGTAACAACTGAACAAAGAGTACTTCGAAACTCAGACCAAAACTTTAACAAATATCAGTTTGTGGTTTTTTATGATACTATTGTGTCTGAAAGAATTTATGAAATACTTGCTTGTAAGGAAAAAACAGTTATTGCTTTTCCTAAATGCCATACAGAAAATATGCGTAGACTTTTTACACCTAAAGAAGTGGTATTTTCTTACAGTTATAAAGATGCTGTTAAAGACGGGGTTGTTACTCCTGCAATGGACGCACGAGCTTTTGGAATTGCGGCTGAAGTGTTTAGTAAGCAATTGCTAGAACAATTTGGATATGTTCAGATTGAATCTAATATTAGCGAGCAAAATAGTATTTGGGATTTGGTTGTAAGCAAATCCAATCAGAAAATTTGGGTTGAGTGTAAAACTTATAGAAGTCAGGTTGTTTCTCCCTCGGCAGCCAATTCATTGCTAAATGAAATCGTAATGCGGAAAATGAAACAAAATATTCCGCAACAAGATATAGTTTTGTTAGTAGTTTTAAGCAAGATACCAACATTCCAAAAAGATGATATTTATAAAAGATATAGAATTGTTGTTTGGGATATTGAAAATTTGGTTTTTTACAGTAAGAACAATCAGGCTTTACTTAAGCAATTAACTCAAATTACATATTTTCCAATTGATTATATTGAAGGGCAGCCTTCCTTGGAAGCTGAAGAGGCTCGAATGTTTTTAGTTTCTAGAGAAGATCAACATATACAAGAAGCCGAAAAGGAAGCTGACGAAACTAGTGATCTTATTCAGAAATTAATTGATTGTAAACCGGGTAAAAAGTCTGCAGGAGAATATGAAGAGATTTGTGAAAAAATATTACGAACACTTTTTGAAGCCAATTACTTCAACAAATTGAGGAATCAATACAAAACTAAAGATGAACACTTTAGAATGGATTTGATTGGTGCTCTGAAAATAAATCAAGATAACGAGAAAAGCATGCACCCTTTATGGCAAATGATAGTAGAACATTATAACTCTCACTTTGTTGTTTTTGAATTTAAAAATTATTCTAAAGAAATTGACCAAAATTTAATCTACATTACAGAAAAATATTTATTTGATGCTGCATTAAGAAATGTTGCAATTATTGTATCACGTAAAGGCTTTTCCAAATCAGCCAAGTTTGCAGCTGTAGGTTGCTTGAAAGAGCATGGTAAATTGATTTTTAATATTACCGATAATGACTTAATTGAAATGCTGAAATTAAAAAGTGATAGAGCTGCTGATTACCTTTTAGACAAACTAGAAGAGTTTTTGATGGGCATAAGTAAGTAGTAACGAGTTTAATATTTTGTGAAATTTAGTAGCTGACCATAAGGAAAAGCAAATTGTAGAACAATTGTTTTAAAAGAGGAGGTGTCAATTATGGATAAATATGGCGATACACAATGTGCGTGTTGTAAAACATGGTGCCAAGGATTTAAAGGTCCAGATGGGAAAATTTACTGTGCAGATTGTTATTATAAGATATGGAGAAAATGGCCGTGGGATTAAAAGCTAAATTAAGATTAAAAATCAATGCATCTTCATTGTTCTGCTTTCCAACTATGCCGACTTTGCTGAGCTTTTAATACTTATTTATAGAAATGTCACCGATTTTGTCACCGATAATGTCACCAATAAAAAAACTGTCACCTTTAGGGTGACAGAAAAGGTGATAGATAAAGACGGTGCGTAAAAAATCAGATTAGAAATGTATGAACCCCAATCTGGACCTCAAAATGAACCCTAAAATTATATGGTTGATAAAATTTCAAAGGTTTTTATCAAGTGAACTGAAACTTGTTACATAGATGGAGATTTTAGAGTAAACTTTCATATATAGGAATACAATAACAAAATGTCCCAATAAATTTTGGACAACTACTAAGAACTGGACTTTTGTTTGTGGGAATTACTCATAAGGAAAGCGCCCCTATAATGCAAGTTGCTTTAATTATTAAAAATGACAGAAGTCTATAGGTGTAAATTAAAACAGGGATAATTTTAAATAGTTTATGTTGTTTAAATGGCATCGATTTTGGAACCAATAAAATTTGTCATAAACGGTAAACTTCCTCTGGCTGTTCAAAAACAAATAGTGTGAATTTGGCTAAATGTATTGACATTTTTGAAAAAAATGAGTATAATAATAACAACAGAACCCGACACGCCTCTCAACGATGCGGACCACGTCGGGTCATTTAATTTATACGGAAGTGAAATATATGGAACATAAAAAGCATCAAGTACCTATGTCAATAGATGAACAAGTTGAGAATCTGAAGGAACTCGGTCTCATTATCAATAATGAGGAATCAGTAAAAGAATTTCTCAACGATGTATCATATTTCAGATTGATTAAAGCGTATAGCATAGGGCTTAAGAAGAAAAATGATAAATATAATCAGGGAATTACATTTGATATGATAAAAGAATTATATCTATTCAACTGTAATTTTAGACAGGCCTTATTTGCTCAGATCGAAAAGGTGGAAATCAATTTGCGATGCCGAATTGCAAATCACTTTTCGTGTAAGTATGGCAACTTTGGATATGAGGATGCTTCAAATTTCGAGAATGCAGATTACCATGTTCACTTCTTAGCAGAAATAAATAATGAAGTAGATAGAAATAGCAAGTCTGCTTTTGTTAAGAACTTTAGAAATAATTATGAAACGGAAAAGATTCCAATGTATGCCTTGATAGAATTATTCAGCTTTGGAACCTTGTCAAAGTTTTATAAGAATATGAAGCAGGAAGATAAAAAGGCGATAGCTCAGATATACGGTGTTAAATATACATACCTTGAAAGCTGGATTGAGCATATAGCTTTTGTCAGAAATATATGTGCACATTATGGAAGACTATATAATGTGAACCTTTCGAAAACTCCTGCATTGTATAAGCAGTATACGAAGCAGGGAATAAGTAGTGTGAGAGTATTTGCTACATTGGTATGCTTAAGCAACATTTTACCAAAGGATAGACACTGGAATGATTTCATAGATTTAATAGAAGCCTTGTTCGACAAATATCCAAATGTCAAAATGGAGCTGATGGGATTCCCTGAGAACTGGAAGGGTGTTCTTAGATAACGAATTTTAGGAGATGCGAAAAGCTAGACACTGTCTGGCAAAAACAGTGAAAAAACACCTGCATCTATTATGAACGTGAAAGCCAGAAAAAAGCACTTCTTCTGAAGTGCTTTTTTCAATGAAATACGCCATGCGGCGTGTGAAATAGCTTCGCTATGAAATACACGACCTGTATGAAATATTGCTCCGCAATATGAAAAGGCGTATTTTATTTCACATTTTTCCGAAGGAAAAATATTTCATAATCCGCTAGGATTATTTCATATCAACGAAGTTGATATTTCATTAAAACCACTTGCATCTATTATGTAGCCGGCAGCCCAAAAAAGACATCCACTGGATGTCTTTTTTAGTTATATTTGCCTACGGCAAGTTATATTGCTACACTGTGATATTCGGCTTACGCCGAGTGATATTGTGTTTCGCATAGTTTTATGGCAAATAAAATATAACTAAAATGTATTGTTTTTTTAAAGTAACAATGATATAATGCTTTTAGAGTGTAATGGATGATTAATTTTAAAATCTTACAGTGTTATAATGGAGTCGCTCATATATAAAATATGGAGATATGTAAATGAAAACTTGCAATAAAACTTATAAAAACAGGGAGTTGAATGTATCAGGAGATACTTTTTTTCAACGATTGACTACAATTTATATTTCAAGCATAGTAAGTTTTTTTATTTTGTTTGTAATCGATGGATACGAGATGATTACATTTTATAAGGCATTATGTTTTTTTGTATTGACAGGATGTTATGTACTTATTTCAATAATAGGCAGATTGGAACTTGTTTTAATTGGAAGACGGCGAATAGTACCTTTGCGTACATTGTGGTCGAAATCGCATATTTCTCAAAAAATGATTTTTATTTATTGGATGCTTACGGCAATTTCTACATTATTATCTGTCGACATTAAAACTTCATTAATGGGAACTCTGCGGTTTGATGGATTTTTAACTATCACATTATATTGTTGGATGTTTTTGCTTATATCAAGCCAATATAGACCTCAAAAATGGTTGATTTGGTTGTTTGGCGCAACTATTAGTATTTCCTGTATAATTTCAATTGTTCAATTTTTTGGGGCAAATCCTCTGTACTTGTTTCCTAAAGGTATGAATTATTTTGATGCGTATAAACTATATTCAGGAGAATTTTTAGGAACTATTGGAAATGTTGATATATATTCAGCGGTATTATGTGTAGCAATTCCTGTGTTTTGGTTATCGATATTAAAGTTGAAGGGAAAAACAAGATTTTTATTAGCAATTCCATTAATATTATGCATAATTGTTTTACTAAGAGCTTTTGTTGCTGGTGGAATAGTCGGAATTTTTTTGGGGACCTTGTTTACTGTTCCCTTTCTTGCAAAAGATAAAAAAAGAAGAAACACTCTTTTGTGTATAGTTATCGCTGTTTTTATCATACTTATCATTATTGTTTTTTACTTTGGTGGATATTTTGGTGGATTTGTAGAAGAAGCTTCAGAATTGTTACATGGTAACTGGGATGATAGCTTTGGTTCTAGCCGATTGTATATATGGAGAAAAGCGGTGGAACTTATACCTCAAAACCCCCTTTTTGGTGGCGGGCCTGACACATTTGGTATAAGAACAGATGCAAAATTTGAAAGATTTGACGAGACTACCGGAATGTTAATTCAAAGTAATGTAGATGTAGCTCACAATGAATATCTAAACATCTTGGTTAATCAAGGAAGCTTGGCTTTGATATTTTATTTTGGAGCATTATTTTTTGCTGTTAAAGGATTTATCCAAAAAGCTTCTAAGAGCCCCACAACAGCGATATGCGGGGGTGCATTAATTTGCTATTCTATTCAAGCGTTTTTTGGAATCAGTTCGCCAATATCTGCACCACTATTTTGGATTTGTTTTGCAATTGTTGTAAATGATGACCATATTCAAACAAAGAACGAAAAATAAGGAAGGAGAGGTTTTTTTGAGAAAGAAGCTTTTTGCGCTTAATTTAGCGTTATTTATGATTATTTTGTCTGTGCTTCCTGTATCTGCGATGCAGAACAACAAAGAAGAGGATGTTTTTGTGGAGCAACAATCATATGATGCACAATATAATATGATTGCTTTGAAGGAGCAAATAAAAAATGAACAGCTCCAAACAAGGCAAGAACGTTCTGAAGGCAATGAGATATTTGGCTTATATACAAGTAGAAGTGCAGGATATGAAATTGATGTTGATGGTAATAGTTTTTCCTCGCTTTATGATGCTAAAGGTAATGGATGGGAATACCAAGCAGATGGTAATATACTGTTTCTTAACGGATATAACGGCTCTAGTATTAGAGCAAGTGGTGACCTTGTAATTTATGCTGAAGGTGTTAATAAAATATCAGGTTCAACTAGTACATATTATGGAAGCGACGGAATTATATCATCAGGAAATTTAGATGTTATAATTGTCGATGGAACGACATCGGTTAGTGGCGGTAATGGATTTTATCGAGGTGGAGATGGAATATATTCAGATAGTTACGCGTTTGTATATACATTTGCAGGTACATCTTTGATTGTTGAAGGTGGTAATACAGCACAAATATCAGCGGCAGGTGGAAATGCAATTTATGGTGAAATAGCTCATATTTCAGGCGAAGGATTTGTTCGTGCTATAGGTGGTGATGGAACATCTCTGTATAGTAATGGATGTGCCGGAGGTTGTGCATTAATAGGTAATGAGGTTTATGTAGAGAGTCCGTGTGAGCTTATAGGTGGAGAAGGATATTATGCCGGACCGGGAATCTACTTTGGTAGTTATTGTGAAACGGGCGTTGTTAATGCGACGATTTCATGCGGTAACGGTCAATATAATAAATATGCAATTCAAAATTCAGACGGTTTAAGTTGGTATTATAATGACCATACTATCGTATCCGGAGATTCATATAGTATTAGGATATCAATCAGGCAATATATCCTTAATCTTTTTGGGTGTGGAGGAACCAGAGGAACAGCTACGTTTGAATCTCTCAAAGCATATTATCCGACAAGTTATGATTTATCAGAGTATAGTTTTCAACGCACAGGATACACACAAGTTGGCTGGTCAACTACAGCAGGTGATTTAGTGCCGCTTGATTTATATACACCTGATGAAGACACTGATTTGTATGCTGAATGGGCACCTAACACATACAAAGTTGCGTATAACTCCAATGGTGGTAGTGGTAGTATGAGCAGTTCGACTCATACCTACGATATAGCGAAAAATCTAACAAGTTGTAAATTTTCAAAAGAAGGTTATGTATTTGTAGGGTGGGCAACGAGTCCAAATGGTAGCGTTGAATACTCCGATGGGGCAAGTATAAAAAATCTTACAAGCACAAATGGAGGTGCAGTAACTTTATATGCAGTATGGGAAAAAATACCTACATATACTCAAATCAATAAAATTGCCCAAAACAGTTATAGCGTAGAATTATTCAATGTTGATAGTAGTTGTACTGTAATACTTGCAACATATCAACAAAAGAAATTGGTGGAAGCGTACCCCCAAATATATAATGGAAATAAACTTCTTTTCACTACAACAAAGGAGTTTGATACAATGAAAGTTATTGTGTGGAGCAATCTTAATAACCTAATACCAATATGTGAGGCAAACACAACAATAATCGAATAACTAAAGCTTTGAGCAGACTTAATAAAACCAGGTTTTCTAATTCGTTTAAAGATAAGAAAAATTGAAACGGTTTGGGGATGTGGATGTTTTTGTTGTAAAATACCCTGCATCTAAACCATTCGGTTTTTTCAACAAAAACACACCCAACGGCGGTACTTCTTAGGGAGAAGTCGGTTTTGGCTTGTTATTTTCCGCTGATAGTGCGCAAAAAAACGCAGACATACGTCAGTATGCCTGCATTTTTTATGACTTCTCTAAGACGAAAAATTCCTAACCCAAAACTGCT
>JAZROF010000016.1:0-20981 GCA_045648565.1 Clostridia bacterium
TTTCGGTCGTCAAGCAGTTAAGCTGCGAAGCAGGTGTGTCCCTCCTGGCGCGCCAATCGGAATAAGTAATACTTGTTCCGATTTTTTTGTTCAAAAAACTTTAAAAAAAGAACCAAAAAATAGCATAACAAAACATTGATAAACAATTAACAAAGAATATGCAAAAAATGGCATATTTGTGAGCATTTTGAACAATTTTTTCGTTGCAAAAAAGATAAAAGTATGATATAATTATTGAGTATGGATTTGTATATCAAATCTGGCATTTAAAGGGTAATTTTTTAACTGAAATTAAATATAATTTCTGGAGGTGGGATTTTGTTAAAAACATTTAAAGGCGGTATGCATATACCAGACCACAAAGAAGAAACTTGCCATATCCCTGTAAGAAAAATTGAGGGAGCGCCTGTTCATATTTTTCCTTTGCAACAGCATATTGGAGCAAGATGTGAAGCAACAGTTAAAGTGGGAGATTACGTAACCGTTGGTCAGGTTATAGCAGATTCAGAGGCGTTTCTTTCTGTACCGATTCATTCATCTATTTCAGGTACAGTTATTGATATTAAACCTCACGTACACCCATCAGGAGCAGAAGTTCTGTCAATATTTGTCGAGAATGATTTTCAGGATAAGGTTTGCCAGGATGTTGTACCAATAAACCTTGATGGTATGACAAAACAGGACATTACACACAGAATCCGTATGGGTGGTCTTGTTGGAATGGGTGGCGCAGGGTTCCCGACTCATGTTAAGCTTTCGCCTCCTGAAGATAAGCCTATAACTCATATAATTGTAAATGCGGCAGAGTGTGAACCGTACCTTACTTCAGACCACAGACGTCTTTTAGAACAAGGTGAAGAAGTTTTGGAAGGTCTTAAAATTTGTATGGACCTTTTCGGACTTAACAAAGGTTATATCGGCATTGAAGCAAACAAAATGGACGCAGTAAAGCATATAAAAGAAATTGCTGATGATTCCGTTGAAGTTGTAACCTTAAAAACAAAGTACCCACAGGGCGGCGAAAAGCAGATGATTATGGCTGTTTGCGGAAAGAAGGTTCCTATGGGTGGGCTTCCGGCAGATGTTGGCGTAATCGTTATTAACGTAGATACTGCTTTTGAAATTTCAAAACTGTTTAAAACAGGATTGCCTGTTACAACAAGAATTATAACAGTAGCAGGTGATGGCATTGAAAATCCTTGTAACCTTGAAGTCAAGCTGGGAACACCGTTTGAATTTGTTATTAACCAGGCAGGCGGATTTAAGGATGAACCACGAAAGATTATTATGGGCGGACCTATGATGGGTATTGCCGTTCCTAATCTTGATGTTCCTGTTGTTAAGGGTTCATCCGGCATCGTTGCACTATCCAAACGCTCTGCACTTCTTCGCCACGAGGGAGTTTGTGTCCGTTGCGGAAAATGTGTTGCCGCTTGTCCTATGGGGCTTTCTCCTCTTTATCTTAAAGAGGCAATAGTTTCCGGCAACTTTGATAAAATGAAAGAGCTTGATATAACAAGCTGTATTGAGTGTGGCTCTTGTTCGTATGTTTGCCCCGGTGCAAACAATCCGTCTCAGAGCATAAAGGCTGCGAGGCTGAGACTTCGCAATATGGGTTAAGGAGGAAAAATATGAAAAATTACGAAAATGAACTTATTGTTTCAATGTCACCTCATATAATCAACCCTACCTCCATAAGCAAAGTTATGGGATATGTTATACTTGCTCTTATCCCATCTCTTATTGCAGGAACAATTGTTTTTGGTGTAAGGGCACTTCTTCTTGCTCTTGTTTGCGTTGTATCTTGTGTGTTATTTGAGCATTTGTGGAATAAAATTTTAAAGAAACAAAACACTATTGCCGATTTAAGTGCCGTGGTTACAGGGCTTTTAATTGCACTTAATGTTCCCGTTACTCTTCCATTTTATATGGCGATTATTGGGTGTGCCTTTGCAATTATAATAGTTAAGCAGTTCTTCGGAGGGCTTGGTCACAACTTTATGAACCCAGCACTCGCTGCCCGTGCTTTTCTTCTTGCTTCCTGGGGTGGCGCTATGACAACCTTTGTAGAGCCTGGCGAGGTGGTACATATTTTCGGTAACGCTGATGTTATTACCTCTGCAACACCTCTTACAATTTTAAAAGAGGGTGGCGGAGACCTTCCATCTCTCTGGCAATTGTTTATCGGAAATATCGGTGGCTCAATGGGTGAAACCTCAGCTCTTGCCATTTTAATTGGTGCAGCCTTTCTGGTTTATAAGAAAGTTATTTCTTTGCACACCCCTCTCTCTTTCCTTTTAACCCTCTTTGTTTTGGGCTTTATAGGGGGAGGCAATGGTCTTTTCCATATTTTATCAGGCGGTGTTATGCTTAGTGCTTTCTTTATGGCAACAGATTATACCACAACTCCAACCACGAAAAAAGGTCAAATCATTTTTGGTATCGGAGCAGGACTTATAACCTTTGTTATAAGAAAATGGGGCGGATACCCTGAGGGTGCTACCTATGCAATTCTCCTTATGAATGTTTTGGCCCCTTTAATTGATAAATATATAAGGCCTTCCGTCTTTGGAAAAATAAAGGAGGCTAAGATAAATGAGTAAATTTTCTATTGCAATAAGATTATTTATAATAACTGCAGTTACTGCTGTTTGCTTAGCTTTTGTATATAAGGTTACAGCTCCTATCACAGAGGCAAATAACCTGAAAGCCTTTCAAAAATCTTTAGCCGAGGCACTTCCCTCTGCAAAAGAATTTAAACAGCTTGACCCTGGAGTTTATGATAGCGAAACTATTACCTTAAACTCTGTTTATATTGGCTATGAAGACAAGAAACAAGAAAAACCCAGCGGCTACGTTGTGACAGCTACCTCCTCTGAAGGTTACGGCGGCGATGTTTGCGTAATGGTTGGAATTGATGACAAGTACAATATAGTAAAGGTGCTTATTTCAAATCCTTTTTCGGAAACTCCCGGCCTTGGTGCAAATGCAAGAAAGCCTAAATTCCTTGACCAATTTATTGGGAAAAATGGAGGGCTTGAGGTTGTAAAGGGTGAGGCAAAGGGTGATAAACAGATTTCGGCAATAAGCAGTGCCACTGTCACCTCAAAAGCAGTTACAAGCTGTGTAAACGCAGCACTTGAAACAGTAAAAACAGCTGCAGATAAATCAACTGCTGTCGCAGAGGAAATTAAGAAAACTGCTGAAGAAAAAGTTGACCAAAGCAACGCTGAAATAGATGCAGTTGAAGAAATCCGCAAGGATGAACCAACGCCTGTTATAGTTGAAGAAGACATAAAGGAGGATTCCTCTAATGAATAATAAAGAAACTTTTTTAAATGGTATATTTAAAGAAAACCCTACATTCGTTCTTCTCCTTGGAATGTGTCCGACTTTGGCTGTTACAACAGGGGTTATAGATGCAATGGGAATGGGGCTTTCAACTGCTTTTGTGCTTGTCTGCTCAAACATCTTCATATCGCTTCTTCGCAAATTTATTCCCGATACTGTTCGTATTGCGGCTTATGTTGTTATAATTGCGGGGTTTGTTACCATTGTTGAAATGTTTTTAAACGCATATCTTCCCGATTTGGCACAGTCCCTTGGAATGTATATTCCGCTTATTGTTGTAAACTGTATAATCCTTGGAAGAGCCGAAGCTTTCGCCTCAAAAAACCATATAATCTCTTCACTTTTTGACGGGCTTGGAATGGGGCTTGGCTTTACAGGAGCACTTATGATTATTGCAACAGTTCGTGAGCTTTTAGGAACAGGTGCTTTTTGCACCTTATCCTTATTCGGAGAAAATTTTAACGGGATGAGTATTATGATTATGGCACCGGGTGCATTTTTCACGCTTGGAATTATTCTTGCGGTTATAAATATTATCTCCGCAAAGAGAAAGGGAGGGCAAAAAGATGCTTTTTAACTTATTTTTGTTATCAATCGGTGCAATCTTAACCGAAAACTTTGTTTTGGTGCAGTTTATGGGAATATGCCCTTTCCTCGGCGTTTCAAAAAAGGTTGAAACCGCAACGGGGATGGGCCTTGCAGTTATCTTCGTTATGGCTTGTGCCTCAGGGATTACCTATTTTGTTAATCTCCTTTTAAACCTGCTTGGACTTGCATATATGAGGACTATTGCGTTTATTTTGGTTATCGCTGTTTTAGTGCAATTTGTTGAAATGTTCCTTAAAAAATCAATTCCTGCTCTTTACAGCTCGCTTGGAATTTATCTTCCGCTGATAACCACAAACTGTGCAGTTTTAGGGGTTGCCCTTTTAAATGTAACTAAAAAGCTTGGTTTTGTTGAGTCCTTGGTTTATGGTGCCACAGCAGGAGTTGGCTTTACCCTTGCAATTGTGCTTTTGGCAGGGGTCAGAGAAAGGCTTGAAAGTTCAAACATTCCCGAATTTTTAAAGGGAATGCCCATAACTCTTATAACTGCAGGACTTTTATCTGTTGCATTTATGGGTTTTTCAGGACTCTCATTTTAAACTAAAAATCTTCACTTATTCGCCCGATGTAAGATATTTCTTATAAATTAAAGGGCAGAAAGGCTATTAATATATGATGGATATACTTTTTCCCGTTATACTAATTGGCGGAATGGGACTTTTATTCGGTGCACTCCTTGCAATTGCCGCAAAGGCATTCCATGTTAAGGTTGACGAGAGAATTCCAAAGATAACAAATGTTCTTCCCGGTGCTAACTGCGGTGGCTGTGGCTATGCCGGATGTTCAGCTTATGCAGAGGCTATCGTTTCGGGCGAGGCTAAGACTAACCTGTGTCCCTCAGGGGGAACTGCAGTGGCTGAAAAAATCGCTGAAATTATGGGAATTGACGCTCTCGCCGTTATTCCTAAGGTTGCCCGTGTTATGTGCAGTGGAACAAATGAGTGTGCTAAAACAAAATATATTTACAGCGGTGAGGCTGATTGCCACAGTGCAATGAAGCTTGGCGGTGGGCCAAAAAGCTGTTCCTATGGCTGTATTGGTCTTGGTTCTTGTATCAAGGTTTGTTCAAACGATGCAATCTCCATTGTGAACGGGGTTGCCGTTGTTGATAAGGACAAGTGCGGTTCTTGCGGGCAGTGTGTTCTTGAGTGTCCTAAGCATATAATCGAACTTGTTCGTGCCGACGTCTCTTATACTGTTTCCTGCAGTTCAAAGGATAAGGGTAAAAAGGTTAAGGCGGTCTGTGATACAGGCTGTATCGGTTGCGGAATTTGTGCTAAAAACTGCCTTGCTGAAGCTATTACCGTTGAAAATAATCTTGCAAAAATCGACCCCGAAAAATGTGCAAACTGCGGAATGTGTGCTGAAAAATGCCCACAGAAATGTATCACATTTGTTCCAGTTCCCGAAGAAGAAACCTTGGAAGAATTTGTAAGAGTGTAAAAATATTCACAAAAATTTCATATCGTATAAGGTTTACAATAAATAAAAACTATGATATAATTAAGTTCGGCAGAAATGCCGAACTTTTTATTTGAATTGAGATGATAAACTATGAAAATATTAAAACCGCTTTCTTTCCTTTTGGCGTTGGTAATTCTAACCTCTTCCGCCTCTGCCTCTGTCCTTGGGAATACCTTTATAAACGGATACTCTGCAAAAATCGGCGAAGAGACGTATTTTTGTAATAATACTTATTTGAGCGACCAAGAAGGGGTTGGGCTTCAGACTGAAAACTATGTAACATATACCCCAAATCCCGATACAACACCACTTATAGGCTATGGTGAAAAGCTATATGGCAATCTTACCAAAACCCTCGACAGCGCTGACCGCCTTTTAGAGAACGGTGAGGACATTATAGCGGGAATTAACGCTGACTATTTCTCTTTCGAGACGGGTGTTCCAATGAGCAACCTTATCGAAAACGGGGAAATTATAAGCAAAGACGGAACGGCAACCTATGGCTTTGGCTTTGACGAAAATGGCAATGCATTTACAGGGGAGTGCTATATTGAGGCAACCCTTTTGCGTCAAGACGGGCGAGTTATGAATATTGAGTGCATCAATAAATATCGTCAGCCTTACGCTATGTATCTTTTAAATGATAAATTTTCAGACCAAACCCACGGCACAACCTTAGGTCTTGATATTATAATTGAGGCAGAAACTGACGAGCTTAAAATCGGGGAAAATATAAAGGGAACCGTGAGCTATGCCCAGTGTTATGATGGCTCAATTAAAATTCCTGAAGGCTCTTTGGTTTTAACAGTGGATGTTTCCGCTCCTATGTTTGATGAAATCGCTGACATTGCCGTTGGTGAAGAGATTGAAATATCCATTTCTGCACCAACTGAGCCAAGATGGGAAACCGCTATAATCGGTATGGGCTCAACGGGAGAGTATATTCTTTCTGGCGGTGTGGTTACTCCTAATCTTCCGGCAGGTGCTCACCCAAGAACAGCTTTTGGAATAAAAGCGAACGGTGATGTTGTTTTCTATACAATTGACGGAAGACAGACAGGTTACAGCTATGGTGTCCAGCTTTCAACCCTTGCCCAGAGAATGAAAGAGCTTGGTTGCGTTGAGGCAATAAACCTTGACGGGGGCGGCTCAACAACCATTGTTGGAAGGCTTCCGGGAAATGAGGGAGTTTCCCTTTTAAACACCCCATCGGATAAAGGCGGAAGAAAAGTTTCAACCAACATCTTCCTTAGAAATAATTTAGAGAAAACAGGGAAAGTCGGGCAAATGATGATTTACCCTGCAAGAGTCCCTTATATTATGAATGGTGCCAGCACCACATTTAGCGTAAAAGCCTCCGATACTGGCTATCACGCAATGGACATTTCGGATAAGGTTTCTTTCTCAATAGAGGGGGGTGCTCAAAGCACCATTACCAAAAAAGGCTATTTTACCGCAGACGACACAGGAAGAGTAACCGTTTTAGCTGAATATAAAAATGCGACCGCAACCCGCGATGTTTATTGTGTAGAGAGTCCTGATGACATTTTGATTAAGGACGACAGCGGAAAAACCATAGATACTCTTAAAATTAAGAGAAACGGAGAAATGAACCTGTCCGCTTGGCCTTTTTATAATCATAACGAAGTTATTTCCGAGGATGATTGCTTTATTTGGGAAGCAGACGAAAACATTGGCACAATTGACAAAGACGGAATTTTCACCGCCTCAAATTCAATCGGGGCAAGTGGAGTTATAACTGTTTCATCAGGGAAGACTACACGGGAAATTAAAACTTATGTCCTCCCCGACGGAACAGAAAGTGAGGAGCTTTTATATTCTGTTATTGATGCAGAAGCAAACGAAGATATTCTTTACGGCACAATCTCAAATGAATATAATCTTGAGGTGCAAAAGGATAACCTTTCAATTACGGCAGACGGAGTTGAACTGTATGTAGAATATGAAAATGGGGAATTTACTGCCAGTCTTCCTGAAAACACAAGGAAAATCCGTATCGTTGCAATAAACGATTTAGGCTATACTACCGTTTTAAATCTTACTTTAAACGAGGATTTAGTTTATGAAAACCCGTTTATTGATACCCAAAACAATTGGGCGAGAGATATTTTAAGCTATATGTATAAGGTAGGGCTCATAAATGGCGAAAGCTCGGCATCAGGTCTTATTTATAATCCACAAAAGGAAATGACAAGGAGTGAATTTGCGGTTTTAATTTGCAACTACTTGAAAGTTGACCTAAGCGAATACGAATCCGTGACACTTCCTTATACTGATATAGATGAAATTCCAGCTTGGGCAAAAAGTCAGTTTAAAGCTCTATACGCCCTTGGAATTTTAAAGGGCAGAGATGCGGGAGACGGCACAAGCTTTGCTGACCCGAAGACGGGAGTTTCAAGAGCGGAAGCCTTTACAATTATTTCAAGGCTGCTTCCAAACGGACTTCCCAAAACAGAAATAATCGGGACAGATAAAGACCAGATTCCCACTTGGGCAAGGGACGGCTTTATGATTTTAATGGCAGACGGAACTGTTAAAGGCTATGACGATGGAAGCTTAAAACCACTGAATAAGCTTACCAAAGCCGAAGCGGCAAAGCTTTTATATTCACTTTACTAATAAAAAAAGTTGTGCAAAATTGCACAACTTTTTTATGTTAAAACGTTTTTCCCTTTAATAGCATTTTATGCTTTACGCCTTTTTAAATTTACAAATAATAGTTTCCTCTCCAGTCATTTTTGGAGTTACGGTAATTTGATATACGCCTTTCTCTACCTTTTCCATACTACTTATCGGAGTATATTCATCAGGCACAAACAGCGTAACCTTATATGGAGCATCTTTAATAACTTCAGCTTTTATTGTTAATGTGTTTTCATCATTTGTCCATATTAAATCACTTATTTCCATCGCACCTTGGCTTATATGGCGGGACGTACTTATTATTTGAGGAATATTTTGTTTCTTTCTTATGCTGAGGATTTTACTTGCATAAGCACCTAACTTAAGACTAAATGTGCTGTCCTTAATTCCTAAGAATTTATCATCTGTATAATCAAATACAAGATATTCGCCATTTTCCAGACACAAATCCTTCTTTAAATCTACTGTATCACTATTTTTTGCATCTTTTGAATTAAACACATTTAATACGTTATAGCTTCCCCATTCTTTTTCAATAGCTAAATTTATTTTTACAATATCTCCATCTCTTTTATTTACAAAGCTATCCATTGGATGTATGTCCAGAACAGGAATACAGCTTTTAATTAAGTCAACTCTCTTATTGTCTAAAGCATCAAACTCGTCACCAAAGGTTATTGGAAGACCAAGCATTGAAACAAAGTAAATTCTTGAAGCCGCCTGATACTCGTTGTTAAACTCTTCTCGCATAACGATATTGTCACAATCTAAATACATCAGATTGTTATTAAGCGGATAAAACCTTAAAACTCTGTCGACTCCGTAAGTCATAAACTCCTTCCACTCAAATACATCTTCACCAATTCTTGCTGCATCAAACATATCTCCTGCCCAGAGAGGGTTTGAGTCATTCGTTCCGCCTGAGCATGAAAGCATATATGTATCCTTACCCATTTCTTTTCGGGTAACCTCTATCATTTTTCTGTATGCTTCTTTTGTTGTCAGAGAAGGATCATACATCTTATCGTGATACCTGTCATGAATTGTCATCGCTGAAGGGAGACAATCATATTTAAAAGCCTCATATCCCCAGCTTTTTACATTTGCAATAGCCTTTGGTAAAAATTCGTTTAAATATTTGGGATGTGAGAAATCAAAGAAGTATCTTCCGCACCAGCTTTTCTTATCAGCTAAAATTATATCAGGATTATCCTTGATATACTCATTAATAGCTGTGTCTACAGTAAACCCAATCCAAAGAGCAGGAGTTAACCCCATTTCCTTAATTTTATCTGCAACATATTTAAGGCCGTGAGGATACTTTTCCTTATCAGGATTAAATGAATCTGCTCCATCGTCTCTTGACCCTGAAAAATCCTTATGATACCATTCCCAATCTACCCAAACGCTGTTAGCACCATATTCTTTAAGGTTTTCACTCATCCATTTTGCATTTTTCAAAACCTTTTCTTCAGATGCATTAAACTTAACTGCATACCAGGTCATCCACCCGATAGGTGGCTTCGTGAAGGTACTGTTTTTGTTTATAACTGCATAGTCAATGCCATACATATCTGCCAATATATCTTTTTCATAAGATATATGCATCTTTTTATTTTTGGGAGATAATCCCGTCGCTAATTTAAATGCATAGGTTTTCCTAACCCAATCATAGCTTAAATTAAAATTCTCAGGTCCAGTAAATTTAACCGCTGTGTCAGTTAATCTGTCAAATAACATATTATCCTTTACCGTTGATGCAGGGCCAACTGCACAGCGAATGGTATTCCCTGTTCTTTTAGAAGACATAGGGTATGTGTTTTCACATCCCCCATCTCCCCAAGAAACATCAGCCGTTATATTAACACGGTATTCTTTTGGGGCATTGATTTTTAAATCAATACCATTATTCCTTAATGTAAAACCAATACAAATGCTTTTAAATTTCGGATTAGAGCTTGAATACTTAACAACTATACACGCACCCTCGCCATCAGGAGTCTTTCCATAAGAGGGGAGAATGTTGCATTTATCGTAATCCCAAATATCTCCTATTCTTTCTTCCCCAGCGAATATATCTGCCACGTACACATTTTTAATTGCTTTTTTATTATCATTTAAATCTAAAAAGAAACATCTTTTCTCTGTATCATATGTGGCAGCATATCCACACCAACTGACATACCAACTGCTCTGTTCGCTTGCATTAATAATCATAAGAAACCTCCCAAACACTTTCGATAATGTTCTGTTTTGTTATTTTTTACACTAAGAATTATTTTTTTATAATTCTGAACGGAGATGCAGGAAGTGCTGCTGAGTTAAAGATATTCTCTCCTGCGTAATATGTTGAGAAACAGTATCTTATCTCACAAGGATTCTTCACTTCATCTGCCCAAACAACCAACTCTCCATCCTCTATCTTTGCTTTTGCAAAAACAAAATCCTCACCGTTTTCGGAAACATAAATGTCTGCAACTGCACCGCCAATAATAGCAAGGTTTTCGTCATTTTCAAACTTCACTCTAACGCAGTCTTCTTCAAATACAGCAGATACAGCATATGGATTTTCACTTTTTTGACCTGTTCCATAGGTGTTATAAAGAACAGACCGTGCTGTCCTGTAAGCAAGTTCACGCTTATATACCGGGTGAACATTGCTAATATCCCCAAGCCCTACACTTGTAACAAGGTGACAGTTTTTATATTCTATAGTTGCCCTTCTCTGGTCCTCTCGTGCAGTTGCCCAGGATAGGTCTTCCATTGGAATTCTTCCTGTTCCTCCGCCAAAAGGTGCAAGTTCCATAGCATAAAATTCCATATCCTGTTGGTCAAATGCTTCTCTCCAAGAATCAACAAGGACACCGTATTTTTCAAAATAATGTCCTGTTGGGTTTCCTTCTCCCTGATACCAAAGCACAAATTTTAAAGAATATGGTGCAACGTCCTCAAGCATATTGTGCCACACACATCCCGGACGGTCAGCATTATATGGTCCCGCCGGCCACTTGAAATTCACCCATTCATTTAGTGGATACATACTTGCATAATTTGCATTACCATAGGAAATTTCCAGCGGACTTTTAAAATTTTTAATTCTTTCTGCAAGAAATTTCTGAAAATTTTCATAGGTTTGGTCATACTCTTCCTGTGTTTTTTCACTAAGGGAATTTTCATATTTTTCTTTATATTCTGCAAGATATTCGTTTCTGTTAAACGCCCATGCCGGAATGAACGATTCTATTATTCTGCAGCCCCAGTTACACCCGATTACGCCCACAGGAACTCCCAATGCCCTTTGAAGTTTTTTTGCGACATAATATCCAATAGCACTAAAATCTTTTGCCGTATCTTTGGTGCAGGTTTTCCACGTAGGTGCCGAATAGTCCATAAATTGAAAGCGGAACATATTAAGCGGCTCACCCTTAATATATTGTTGGGGAATAGAATAAAAGCTTATATTGGGATTTTCACAGTGTTCAAGCTCATCCTCCGCTCCGTCTGTTACTCCAAGAGGCATTTCCATATTAGATTGCCCTGCTGCGATAAATACTTCCCCCACGGAAATATTATCAACAACTATTTTTTCTGTGCCGTCACTGACGCAAATAGTATATCCCGTGCCCGCACAGTGAGGAGGAAACACAGCACAAAACTTCCCGTCTTTATGCTCTGCCACCACGGTGGCACCATCAAACATAACAGTTACATCCCTGTCACTCTCACCAAAAATTCTTATTTCTGCATTTCTTTGCAGCACTGCACCCTTTGAAAAAATTTCCGCTAATTTAACCATACTAATCCCCTTCAAAATTCTCATTAAATTGTAAATTACAGTAGCAATATCTAATATGCTACACACTCTATATTCTCCTTTAAATTATAATATTCGCAAGGCCTGATGTCAATAGAATTCTCTTAATTTATACAGTTTTTTTATCTTTTTAACTATCATTTATTGCTTTTAATTTACTTTTAATTATTGACAACTCTGATTATATGTAATACAATAATAAGTGATAAAATTTATACAAAGTGAGGGGCAGAAATGAAAAAAGAAATATTCGGGAAATTAAATGAAAAGGATATTTTTCTGTTTACTATGGAAAACAAAAATGGTATGAAGCTTTCTGTAAGTAACTTCGGTGCATTAATTATCAATATTGATGTTCCTGATAAAAACGGCAAAGTTGCCGATGTTGCTTTAGGCTATGACACTTTTGAAAAATATCTCGATAACGACAGCTTTTTCGGTGCTATAATCGGGCCTAATTCAAACCGTATTGACTATGCAAAATTCACTTTAGACGGCGTTGAATATATTTTAGATGCAAATGACGGGACAAATAATCTTCACAGCCACAGGGCTTTGGGAGCACATAAACGTATCTGGGACTTTAAAGAGGGTGAAAACAGTGTTAAGTTCACTTTAAATCTTGCCGACGGAGAAATGGGTTTTGGCGGAAATAAGACCTTTGTTGTTAATTATTCTTTAACTGACGATAATGAATTGGTTATAGAATATGACGGAGTAAGCGATAAAAACACAGTTATTAACTTAACTAACCATTGTTATTTTAATTTAAACGGGCACGATGGTAAAACTATAAAGAACCACAAGCTTCAGCTTTTTGCTTCAGCTTACACTCCAATTGATGAAAAATTTATTCCTACAGGGGATATTTTACGAGTTAAAGAAACTCCGTTTGATTTCCTTACCGAGCATACAATAGGTGAGCGTATTGGAGATGATTTTGAGCAGCTTACCTTAGCCGGAGGCTATGACCATAACTGGGTTTTAGACGATTATACAGGCTTAGTCAGAAAAATTGCGATTGTTAAAAACGATGATGAAACAAGAACTATGGAGGTTTATACCGACCTTCCCGGAGTTCAGTTCTATGCCGGAAATATGATGACAGGCGAAATCGGAAAAGGCGGAGCAGTTTATGGCAAAAATGAAGCTTTTGCTCTTGAAACTCAGTTCTATCCTGATTGTGTAAATAAACCTCAGTTCCCGTCAGCTATTTTCGGTCCCGACAGACCATACCATTCAACAACGATTTATAAATTTATATAAAACCAAAAAGGTTGTGCAAAAAATGCACAACCTTTTTTATGCCCCATAAGACATCATATCTTCAATGAAAATTCCATAGCCTTTCGTTGGGTCATTTACAAAGACGTGAGTAACTGCCCCCACAAGTCTTCCGCTTTGAACAATAGGGGATCCGCTCATTCCGCGGACTATCCCGCCTGTTTTGGAAAGTAGCTTATCATCCGTTATTTCAATCACCATTCCTTTGGTTAAATCTCCCGTCCAGCTTGGAATTCGGCTTATTTCTATTTCAAATTTTTCTGTTTTAGTTCCTGTCACATTTGCAAGTATATATGCCTTTCCAACCCGAACATCTTCTCGGCTTCCCACCTTTATGCTTTGAGCATTTTCAGTTTCGGGAAGTGTCATTTCGCCGAAAATACCGCAAGGAGTGTTCTTTTCAACTGTGCCAATTGGCTTCTCATTCTCTCCAAAAATTCCGTTAAGCTCACCAGGCTTACCTTTTTCACCTTTTTTAAGCGAAACGATAGTTGAGTTTAAAACCTCTCCCCCGTCAATTTCAATAAGTGCTCCCGTTTGTGAATCGGTTATCCCGTGACCTAATGCTCCGAAATTTTTAGTTTTCGGATCATAATAGGTTAGTGTTCCAATTCCCGCCGCTGCATCCTTTGTCCAAATACCTAAACGATACTGTCCGTCATAGGATAAAACAGGTTTTAATTTTAGGGTTAGCTCTGCTCCGCCTCGGTTTACCTTAACAAAAATCGTCTCTCCCTTATTTTTTTGCAAAACATTCTGCAAATCGCTTACGCTTTTGATTTTTTCGCCTCCTGCTTGTGTGATAACATCGCCTTTTTTTATTCCGCCGTCTTTAGCAGGACTGACTGACTGATTATGCTCGTTTTCAATCTGTGCCGTTTCAGTGACCATTGCCCCCTCAGAATTGAGTGTTATTCCAATACCTTTCCCCGTTATTAAAACTTCTTCAGTTTTGGCAAGAACAGGGGTTGTTAATAAAAATGCAAAAATAGTGCAAGATACCAGACCTTTTTTAAAATTCATTAAGCCTCTTTCACCTCCCGCTCCTTTAAAATTTTAAAAACAGCAAATTTATTTGCCGTACACTATTATTGTTCGCAATATGCTCTTATTTAATATGTAGTAATTTAATAAAAAAGGACCGAATTTCGGTCCTTTTTTATTAAAATGACTTAGTCGGCAAATCCCGCTATTTTTAGTCGTTATTTCTGTTCTCTTTCTTGTTGTTTTTGCTTTCGTTGCTGTTGTTGTTACTGTTGTTGTTGCTGTTGTTGTTGCTGTTGTTTTGGTTGTTCTTGTTGTTTTTGTTGTCTAACATAGCTTTTTTCACTCCTTGAAATTTGTTTTCATAGAATAAATCATCTTTATTCTATGAATTATTATTGCTTTTTTTAAAATTTTTATTCAAATTTTGTTTCAACTTTTAAAATTTTGCATATTGTATTATATGGAGGTGTATCATTTATGCGATACTATGGAATGTCAAACAAAAGTGCTGTGACTCCCGTGCTTGATACAGAGGAAAAGCCTGCGGTATCTCCTTATCAATTTCAAGAGCCGATGAATCAGCCAAGCCCCACTGAGCCTCAGATACCAAATACCCAGAGCCGTGAATTTAACCGCCCACAAAATCAAACAGGAATTTATAATGGCCAGATGGCTCAAAATGTAACCGAGGTCATGCCTCAAAATCAAAATATGACATCTTCTGAAAAATTTTCAAATCAGACAATTTATCAATATCCCGCAGGGCAAACTCCGCCACAACCTGATTTAAAATGCGACATAAAAACTGATTTTAAAAATCATCTCTGCACTCATTTAGGAAATTATCTTTATGTTGAGCTTTTAAACGGCGGAGAGAAAAACGGAATGCTTACCTCCGTTGGTGAAAATTTTATTACTCTTCGCGACGGCACCAATCATATTATGTGCCCGTTTGAATCTATTAATTCAATAAGTATTTATAACTACACCAAATAATTACAAATAAGCCTTGCATTTTTTTTGAATTTGTGGTATCCTATTAGTATGTAAAATTTAGAATTATAGAAAAACATTTAACGATAATTTGAAAGGAGATTTACTATGGCTCCCAAGAAAAACGATGAGGTTTTAACCTATAACGGAAAAATGCTTCTCCGCAAGGGCAACGAAATTTATTATGGTTCACCTGACGGAAAGTATATGGTTAGTTTTAAAATTACTGAAAGTGAAAAGCTTAAAGACCTTGATATTGCCACAAAGATTATAATTGAACTTCGCACTAACGAGGCGGAAAATTCTCAGCTTATCCGTCAGGCAGAGCGTGATAGTCTTTACAAGGCTTTTGATATTGGCTTTTACTGGCTTGAGGATGCTTTGGCTAACTACTAATTTATAAAAACCTTGCAACGAGAAGTCCCGCTTTTGGGTTTTCTCGTTGTTTTTCGGAAACTTTAACTTTTGTTTTGCAATTTAATATGCGCCTGTAGCTCAGCGGATAGAGCACTGGCCTCCGACGCCAGGTTTGCGCTGGTTCAATTCCAGTCAGGCGTACCACTTTTTATGGCAAGGCTGTTTCTTGCCATAAATTTATGCAATTACATCAAATTATATATAAATCTTATGTAAAAATAGTGCTAAAATACTACAAAATTATATATTTTTCAAAAAGGTATTGCCAAATGGATTTTTTTAGTATATACTATATATTGTGGTATCGATATAGCTTTAAAACACAATACCGTGTGTTTTTGATAATTTTTTAACTAAGGAGGGCTTATTATGATAAATGCTTGGAAGGGCTTTTGTAAAAGTAAATGGACAGATTCAATAGATGTTAGAGATTTTATTCAATCTAACTATACACCTTATGATGGCGACGATGCATTTTTATGTGGTCCTACAGAGAGAACTTTAAAGCTTAACGAGAAATATAACTCTCTTCGCAAAGAAGAGCTTGAAAAGGGCGGAGTTTTAGATGTTGACACAGAAACAGTTTCAACCATTACAGGATATGCTCCCGGCTATCTTGATAAGGATAATGAAATCATTGTAGGGCTTCAGACATCAAAGCCGCTTCAAAGAAGTGTTAACCCCTTTGGCGGAATAAGAATGGCTCAACAAGCGTGCAAGGCTTATGGCTATGAAGTTTCTCCTAAAATTTTAGAGCAATTTCAAAATAGAACAACCCACAACGACGGGGTTTTTAACGCATATTCTGCTGAAATGCGTATGGTTCGTCACGCTCACATTCTAACAGGGCTTCCCGACGCATATGGCAGAGGCAGAATTATAGGTGACTATCGCCGTGTTGCCCTTTATGGAACAGACCGTCTTATTGAGGCTAAAAAAGATGACTATAAAAGGCTTTCAATGCGTGATATGAGCGAGGAGGCAATCCGCAAAAGTGAAGAGATAACCAGTCAGATTAAGGCACTTTCTGACCTTCTTGAAATGGCGAAAAGCTATGGAATTGATATTTCCAAACCTGCAGAAAACGCAAAAGAAGCTGTTCAGTGGACTTATTTTGCATACCTTGCTGCAATTAAAGAGCAAAACGGTGCCGCTATGTCAATTGGAAGAGTGAGTACATTCTTTGATATATATATTGAACGCGACATCCAAAACGGCGTTTTAACCGAAGAAGAGGCTCAGGAAATCATTGACGATTTTGTTCTTAAAATCCGTATGACAAGACAGCTCCGCACTCCTGATTATAACGAGCTTTTTGCAGGGGACCCCAACTGGGCAACAGAGTCAATCGGCGGTATGGGAAGAGACGGAAGAACCTTGGTTACAAAGACATCTTTCAGAACTCTTAACACCCTCTATAACTTAGAGGCTGCACCTGAGCCAAACCTTACTGTTCTCTGGTCAAACAGACTTCCTGAGAACTTTAAGAAATACTGTGCTAAGGTTTCTATCGACACTGACTCTATCCAATACGAAAATGACGATATTATGAGAGATAAATTCGGAGACGACTATGGAATTGCCTGCTGTGTTTCTGCAACCGAGCTTGGAAAACAAATGCAGTTCTTCGGGGCAAGAGCAAATCTTCCCAAAACGCTTCTTATGGCAATCAACGGTGGTAAGGAAGAGCTTGAGGGTGAGCAAATCGGGCCTTTAAGCGAGCCTCTTGACGGAGTTCTTAATTACGATACAGTAATGGAAAAATTTAAGCAGTATATGGCGTGGCTTGCCCGTCTTTATGTTAATACAATGAATGTTATTCATTTTATGCACGACAAGTACGCTTACGAGAAAATCCAGATGGCTCTTATCGACAGTAATATGCGTCGTGTTATGGCTTTTGGTATAGCAGGTTTTTCGGTTGTTGTTGACTCTCTTTCTGCTATAAAATATGCAAAGGTAACCCCTGTTCGCGATGAGAGAGGAATTGCAACCTCATTCCAAATTGAAGGGGACTTCCCCAAATACGGAAATGATGATGACAGAGTTGATGACATTGCAGTTGAGCTTTGCCATATGTTCTCAAACGAGCTTAAGAATACTCCTACATACAGACGAGCAGAGCACACACTTTCTATTCTTACGATTACATCAAATGTTATGTATGGGAAAAACACAGGAGCAACCCCTGACGGAAGAGCCGCAAGTGAGCCTTTTGCCCCTGGTGCTAACCCGATGCACGGCAGAGATAAAATGGGAGCGCTGGCTTCTCTTAACTCTGTTGCAAAGCTTCCTTACGAAAAATGCCTTGACGGTATTTCCAATACATTTACGATTACCCCTACCGCTCTTGGAAACAATAAGGATGAGCAAATGACCAACCTTGTTAATCTTCTGGACGGATATTTCGTTCAAGGTGCACACCATTTAAATGTTAATGTTTTCAATCGTGAGCTTTTAATGGACGCATATGAGCATCCCGAAAACTACCCTAACCTTACCATACGAGTTTCAGGTTATGCTGTGCACTTTACCCGTCTTACAAAGGATAAACAGCTTGAGGTTATTTCAAGAACATTCCACGAAAAGGTATAAAAATGCTTAAAGGGAGAATTCATTCTATTGAAACAATGGCGGCGGTTGACGGCCCGGGAATTCGCTTTGCGGTGTTCTTCCAAGGATGTCCTCAAAGGTGTATATACTGCCACAATCCCGACACCTGGAACGCCCTTTCGGGAGAAGAAATGACGGCTGATGAAATTGTCCGAAAAGCAGTTCGGTATAAGCCATATTTTGGTGAAACGGGTGGAATTACAGTTTCCGGCGGGGAGCCTTTTGGGCAGGCGGAGTTTTTGACAGAGCTACTTAAAAAGTGTAAGGAAGAAAATATTCATACATCTGTTGACACTTGTGGGTTTTACTTAAATGATAAGGTTCGCGAGGCACTTAATTACACAGATTTAGTTCTTCTTGATATTAAGCATACAAACCCTGATAAGTTTAAAGCGATTACCAAGCAGGACATTTCCCATTCCCTTGCCTTTTTAGAATATATGAAGGACATAAATAAGCCTCTTTGGATAAGGCAGGTTATTCTTCCGACCTTCACAGATGATGAAGAACAAATCCTTGACCTTTTAAAGCTTATAGATGGGGCAAACGTTAAGCGGATTGACCTTCTTCCATACCACACCTTAGGAGTTATGAAATGGGAGGAAATGGGGCAACCATACGAAATTCCTGAAATTTCCCCACCCTCTGAGGAAATAATGGAAAAGCTCAGAAAAATTATTAAAGATAATTTTAATCATTAAAAAAGACCGCAGATGCGGTCTTTTTTAATTTATTCCCTTGACAACGAGGTTAATGTGTGATAAGATTTTGTTGTTGCAAAGTAGGAAACCGCGCGTTAAGTGAGGAAAGGACGGGAAGTTGCCTTTCTTACGAAAAACTTTTAGTTTGCGGTGCAGTTTCCGCATTCCGTTGCTGCAAAATCCGTATAACTATAATACCCTTTTTGTAGCGATTACAGAAAGGGTTTTCTTTATGAAAAAATTTTTTGGCTTTCCCCATCTTAGAGTATCTGATATATGTGCAATTGCTATGCTTATGGCTCTCACTGCAATTCTTGCAATTTTTTGCACATTCAGAATTGGGGATTTAGTAAAAATTCCATTTAAATTTATCTCAGTTTTTATAGCGGGGGTATTTTTTGGTCCTTGGATAGGTGGGCTATGCGGTGCAGTTGGGGATATTTTAAATGTTATCCTTGTGCCATCGGGAGCACCAATTCCCGCCTTAACCTTACTTGAATTTTTGGTTGGCTTTGTCTGTGGAACACTTTTTTATAATCAGCAGGTAAAAAACAAAACATATATAGTAAAATGTTTTATCTGTGCAATAATTATGTTTTTAATAGATATGCTGCTTACCACATTGGTATTGCTCAGCGTTGGATATTTCCCAAACTTTGCGGTTGCCTTTTCCTTAAGACTTCCTGCCGGAATAATTAAAGCCGTTATCCAGCTTGTGTTTTTCCTGTTTGGTTATCAATATATTGAAATTTTGAGAAAGGCATTAAAAATGCCAAAGAGGGGTTAGAAAATGAGTGACTTTATAAAATTTGCAAATAGCTTTCAGGCCGTTGCAAGGCTCAAACTTGAAAGCATAACAGCACTTCTTGAAATTTTAGGAAATCCCCAAAAAAATCTTAAGTTTATTCACATAGCGGGGACGAATGGGAAAGGCTCGGTCTGTGCATTTTTGCAAAATATCTTAATTGAGGCGGGGTATAAAACGGGGAAGTACACTTCTCCAAATATGGTCAGCATTTGCGAGCGAATAAATATAAATGGTGAGAATATTAAAGAAGAGGAAATGGAAAGCCTTATAGAAAAGATCCAGGGGGCATCAAAAGAGGTTGAAAGAAAGCTTGGCGATATGCCAACACCTTTTGAAATCTGGACGGCGGCGGCTTTTTGCTATTTTGAAAGCCAAAAATGCGACTATGTGGTCCTTGAAACAGGGCTTGGCGGCGAAAGGGACGCAACAAATGTTATTCCGCCACCTGAAATTGCAGTAATCACTCGGATCGCCCTTGACCATACTGACTATCTTGGAAACACGCTATCATCAGTTGCCAAAGCAAAGGCGGGGATTATAAAAAAAGGCTCAGTAGTTGTTACGCTAAATCAAAATGATGAGGCTATGGCAGTTTTAAAGGCAAAGTGCAAAGAGGAAAATTGCTCTCTGATTATAACGGATAAGGCAGAGCCGATTTCCTATAAAGAAATTTATGAAACCTTTTTATATAATGGAATTGAAGTTACCTCGGGGCTTGGCGGGTTTTCTCAAATCGAGAACGCCTCTCTTGCAATCGAGACGGCACTTTCTCTTGGAATAGGGGAGGAGCATATAAAAGCGGGAATAAAAAAAGCCACCCATATCGGGCGGTTTGAAATTGTTTCAAAGGAGCCTCTTATAATTTTTGACGGTGCTCACAACGAAAACGGAATGAACGCCCTTATGTCCTCGCTAAAGAGATATTTCCCTGATAAAGAAGCCACCTTTATTATGGGGGTTATGGCGGATAAATCCTATGGTAAAATGCTTGATATTATTAAAGAAAACGGATATAAAAAGCTTCGATGCGTTAAGGTAAGAAATAATCCAAGGGCAGAGAAGGCACAAATCCTATCGCAAAAGGCAATGGAAAAAGGCTTTACAGCAAAGGCTTATAAGAGCATAAATGATGCACTTATAAGCCTTGATGAGTTGACAGTTATTTGCGGTTCGTTATATCTGTACAAAGATTATATAGAAAAATAACTGTAAGTGAATTTTTATTTACCTTATTTTTTAATTAAATACTCTTTTGCAACCTCAAGCTGGTTATCAACCT
>JAZROF010000017.1:0-6290 GCA_045648565.1 Clostridia bacterium
CACGCAAAGCAACATCCGGGAAAATATAAGGAAATCAACGGCTTTGAGAATTTAGATAAGGTTATAGATATTGACCAGTCTCCAATAGGGAGAACACCAAGGTCTAACCCTGCCACATACACAGGTCTTTTTATGGATATAAGAGAGCTTTTCGCATCAACTGCTGACGCTAAAAGCCGAGGCTATGGTGCAGGCCGTTTCAGCTTTAATGTTAAGGGCGGACGATGTGAGGCTTGTACAGGTGATGGCATAATCAAGATTGAAATGCATTTTCTTCCTGATGTTTATGTACCTTGTGAAGTTTGCGGAGGAAAGAGATATAACCGTGAAACCTTAGAGGTTCGGTATAAAGGAAAGAATATTTATGAAGTTTTGGAGATGACAGTGGAAGAGGGGCTTTCCTTCTTCCAAAATATCCCTAAAATTGCAAGAAAGCTCCAGACTCTTTATGATGTAGGGCTTGGCTATATTAAAATCGGTCAGCCGTCTACCACTATTTCAGGGGGTGAGGCTCAAAGAGTTAAACTTGCAACTGAGCTTTCAAAAAGAAGTACGGGAAAAACGATTTATATTTTAGACGAGCCAACAACAGGTCTTCATATGGCAGACGTTGAAAAGCTTATAGAGGTCCTTTCGAAATTAGTTGATGCGGGAAATACTGTGGTCGTTATTGAACATAATTTAGATGTTATAAAAACTGCCGACTATATTATAGATATGGGCCCTGAGGGCGGAGATAGAGGAGGCGAAGTTATTGCAACGGGAACTCCTGAAGAAGTCTCCAAAAACAAAAAATCCTATACAGGACAGTATATTAAAAAGGTTTTATCATAATAAAAACCTGACGGCACGCCGTCAGGTTTTTTTATTTAGAAAGATATTCATCTATTGCACTGGCGGCAACTTTTCCTGCCCCCATAGCTGAGATAACGGTTGCGGCACCGGTTACGGCATCGCCCCCTGCATATACGCCCTCTCTTGAGGTAAGAGCGTCCTCGTTAACAATGATGCCTCCACGAGTATTAACCTCTAAGCCATCAGTTGTTGACTTAATAAGAGGGTTTGGAGAAGTTCCAATTGATATAATAACCGTATCAACAGGGATTTCAAATTCAGAACCGGCTATTGGGACAGGCCGTCTGCGACCTTTTTCATCAGGCTCCCCAAGCTCCATTTTAATGCACTTTATTCCTATAACAAAGCCATTTTTAGCATCTCTTGGGTCGTCAGGGTTGTTATAACCCAAAATTTCGGTTGGATTGCAAAGAAGATTAAACTCAATCCCTTCTTCAATTGCGTGTTCAACCTCTTCTCGTCTTGCAGGAAGCTCGTCCATAGAGCGACGGTAAACGATATGCACCTTATCTGCACTGAGCCTGAGTGCCGTTCTTGCAGCATCCATAGCAACGTTTCCGCCGCCAACAACCGCAACATTTCCGCCCTTCATAATAGGGGTCTGAGAATTATCACGATAAGCCTTCATAAGATTGGCTCGTGTTAAGAACTCATTTGCACTATAAACACCCTTAAGTGATTCTCCCGGGATTCCCATAAAGTTAGGAAGCCCTGCTCCTGAGCCAATGAATACTGCCTCAAAGCCCATATCAAAAAGCTCATCAATTGTAAGTGTTTTGCCTATAACAACATTTGTGGTTATCTTAACTCCCAAAGAACAAAGAGTGTCAACCTCTTTTTGAACTATGCTCTTGGGAAGTCTGAACTCGGGTATACCATAAACCAGCACTCCCCCTGCTGTATGAAGAGCCTCATACACGGTTACATCATAACCCTTTTTCGCTAAATCGCCGGCACAGGTAAGACCTGATGGCCCGCTTCCGATGATTGCAACCTTATGTCCGTTTGATTTCGGTTTTTCTGGAAGCTCCTTGCAATAAGTATTGTGCCAGTCAGCAACAAATCGTTCTAATCTTCCGATGCCAACGCTTTCACCTTTAACTGAGCGAACGCACTTGCTTTCGCATTGTGTTTCCTGAGGGCAAACTCTACCGCAAACGGCAGGAAGAGAAGAACTTTTTGCAATAATCTGATAAGCACCCTCAAAGTCCCCTTCCTTAATTTTACTGATGAATTCAGGAATATGGATTTTAACAGGACAACCTGAAACACAAGGCATAGTTTTACAGTTTAAGCAACGCTCTGCCTCGTTAATAGCGGTTTCTTCGCTGTAACCTATGGCAACCTCGGAAAAATTCGTGGCTCTAACTTTTGGGTCCTGAGTGGGCATTTCATTTTTAGTATTAGACATATTAGCCATTTTAATTTGCCTCCTTTTTAAACAGGTTACAGCTTTCTTCATACGCGTGTCTTTCAAAGTCACCATACATTCTGCCCCTTGACATAGCCTCATCAAAATCAATTTCATAGCCATTAAAATCAGGCCCGTCGACACAAGCAAACTTCGTAACTTTCTTTCCATCAATATTAAGAATAAGTCGGCATCCACCGCACATTCCTGTTCCGTCAATCATAATAGGGTTCATAGATGCAGTAACGGGAACATTAAACGGACGCGCTGTTTCTGTAACAAACTTCATCATAATGAGCGGGCCGATAGTGATAATCATATCAAAGCTCTCGCCACTTTCAAGCATATTTTTAAGGGGCATTGTAACATTTCCCTTTTCGCCATAAGAGCCATCATCGGTCATTACGAAAAGCCTATCAGAACAAGCCTTAAATTCATCTTCTAAAATTAACAGGTCTTTATTTCTAAAACCAATAATAGAGGTAACCTCTGCACCAATTTCGTGAAGCTTTTGAGCAACAGGCATAGCGATTGCACAACCAACCCCTCCGCCGACAATAAGAACTTTTTTAAGACCATCAAGATGTGTTGGAACGCCTAATGGACCAACAAAATCTTCTATGTATTCCCCCTCTTTTTTATGGGAAAGAAGCGTTGTTGTTGAGCCAACGACTTGGAATATTATTTTAACAGTTCCCGTATTTTTGTCACAGCCTGCAACGGTTAGTGGGATTCTTTCACCGTCAGAGTTTACCCTAAGAATTATAAACTGCCCAGGCTCAGCTTTTCGGGCAACAAGCGGTGCCTCAATCTGCATCTGGATAACAGTAGGGTTTAAAACTTTCTTTTCAACTATTTTGTACATAACATAACTCCAATTCTTCTTCGCAGTAACTTTCTAAAAAGCTTTTATATTTCAATTTCAAGCCCAACAGGACAATGGTCAGAACCGAAAATGTCAGAGTGGATTGTTGCTTCCTTGATTTTGTCAGCAATACGGTTTGACACAATAAAGTAATCAATACGCCACCCTGCATTTTTCTCTCTTGCACTAAAGCGATAGCTCCACCAAGAGTAAGCCCCCTCTTTGTCCGGGTATAAAAACCTGAAGGAGTCAGTAAAACCGCTATTTAAAAGTGTGGTCATTTTTTCTCGCTCTTCGTCCGTAAACCCTGCGTTTTGGCGATTAGTTTTTGGGTTTTTAAGGTCAATTTCCTGATGTGCCACATTAAGGTCGCCACAGAGAATAACGGGTTTAATTTTATCTAATTTTAAGATATATTCTAAAAAGTCATTTTCCCATTCCATACGATAGGAAAGGCGTTTAAGTTCGTTTTGGGAATTGGGGGTATAGCAGGTTATAAAATAAAAATTTTCATATTCCAAGGTTATAACTCTGCCCTCATGGTCGTGAATATCAATCCCCATTCCATAGGTGACTGAAAGAGGCTCATTTTTTGTAAAAACTGCTGTCCCCGAATATCCTTTTTTCTCTGCATAATTCCAAAAGGAGGAGTAGGCGGGGGCATTAACAGTTGCCTGGCCCTCTTGCATTTTTGTTTCTTGCAGGGCAAAAATATCCGCACAGCTATTATTTAAAAACTCTTCAAAGCCTTTTCCTAAACACGCTCTAAGCCCATTAACATTCCAGGAAATTAATTTCATATTAAACACCCCTTTGGAAAAAGGCACGGTAGCCCCGTGCCTTAAAATTATTCCTCACTTACCTTTTTGCGAAGCTTTATATGAACCTCTCGAAGTTGAAGCTCAGTAACCTCATTTGGGGCACCAAGCATAACATCCTGGGCGTTGCTGTTCATCGGGAATGCAATAACCTCGCGGATGTTTTCTTCACCTGTTAAAAGCATTATCATTCTGTCAATTCCGGGAGCCATACCTGCATGCGGCGGAGCACCATATTGGAAAGCGGTATAAAGAGAAGTAAACTTTTCTTTGATTGTTTCCTCATCGTAACCTGCAATCTCAAAGGCACGAACCATTGTATCTAAGTGGTGGTTACGAACAGCCCCTGAAGATAATTCAACACCATCGCAAACAATGTCATACTGATAAGCTAAAATGTCAAGAGGATTCATAGTATTTAATGCCTCAAGACCGCCCTGTGGCATTGAGAATGGGTTGTGAGTAAAGATAATTTCGTTTGTTTTCTCATCCCGCTCATACATTGGGAAGTCAACTATAAAGCACATACGGAAAACGCTGTCGTCAATAAGCTCAAGACGTCTTCCAAGCTCCTCTCTAATCTGACCTGCAAGACGAGGTGCAACCTTTTCGTTGTCTGCAATAAAGAATAAAACGCTGCCGGGTTTAACCTCACTGCGAGCAATAAGCTCGTCTCTCTTATCGTCAGGAACAAACTTTGCAATAGGTCCTAAAAGGTTCATATCTTCGTCAACCTTGAAATATCCAAGACCTTTCATACCGATTGAGGTCGCATAGTCAAGCATCTTTTCAAAGAAGCCCTTTGACTTTGACGCACAGTCAGGAACATTGATTGCACGAACTGTTTTGCCGCGGAACGGAGCAAAGTCTGAATTTTCAAAAATATCGCTTACATCGATAATTTCAAGTGGGTTACGAAGGTCAGGCTTATCACTGCCGTATTTAAGCATAGCCTCTTTATAAGAAATTCTTGGGAAAGGCTTTATAACCTCTTTGTCAGAGAATTTCGCAAAGGTTTCTGATAAAACTTCTTCTGCAACCTTTAAAACGTCCTCCTGCTCAGCAAAGGACATTTCAAAGTCAAGCTGATAGAATTCGCCCGGTGAACGGTCCGCTCTTGCATCTTCATCACGAAAACAAGGTGCAACCTGGAAATATCTGTCAAAGCCTGAAACCATTAAAAGCTGTTTGAAAATCTGTGGTGCCTGAGGAAGAGCATAAAACTTACCCGGATGCTTACGGCTGGGGATAAGATAATCTCTTGCACCCTCGGGAGAAGAAGCTGAAAGAATAGGAGTCTGAATTTCCAAAAATCCCATTTCTGTCATTTTTTTGCGAAGGAAAGCAATTATTTCACTTCTTAAAACGATATTGTTGTGAACTTTTTTGTTTCTAAGGTCAAGATAACGATATTTTAAGCGGACATCCTCTTTAGTTTCAAGAGAAGACTGAGGCTCAAATGGAAGAGCTTTAGCTTTACCTAAAATTTCAAGGGATTTTGCATCAACTTCAATAGTTCCTGTTGCAATTTTATCGTTGATTGTGTCTTCACTTCTTTTAACAACTGTGCCACAAACCGAAACAGTTGATTCCTTGGTTACGCCAAAAAGAAGACTGTCGTCATAAGCAACAATCTGAACTGTGCCGTATTGGTCACGAAGGTCTAAAAACATAACCCCGCCGTGGTCTCTTATATTTTCAACCCAGCCTGCAACACGGATTTCCTTGCCAATGTCATTTTCGCTGACATTTCCGCAGGTGTGAGTTCTGTATTTGTTTTCGAAAAACATATCATTCGTTCCTTTCAGTCTATCGGATTTTCAAACTTTTACGCTTTAATTATATCTTATCTATTATAAACAATTATTTCATTTTTGTCAAGATAAATACCACTATTTTAAAGGTCGAAGCCCATTTCTTTTATATATTCTTCCCATTTAGAAAATTCATAGCCTAAAGTGTCTTTATGGTGGCTGTCACTGTTTAAAATAACTTTCCCTCCACGCTCCTTGATATATTCAAGGATTTTCGCCGAAGGATAAGGGAAGGTGCGATAGCCTCTTGAAATTGCCCCCGTGTTAACCTCAAAGGGAACATCGTGCTTAAGCAAACTGTCAATTGCACTTTTATATGCCTTTATATATCGGGGATTATCTTCATCAAAAAGCTTCCCGTGTTCATTGAATTTTGAGATAAGGTCAATGTGGCCGATAATGTCTGCATTGGTTTTGTTTATAACATCGGCAACATTTTTATAATATTCTTCGCAAAGGGAATAAATATCTCCGCCGAAAAGTCTGTCTTTTGCATCTTCTATGATGTCAGGCGTTGCATCAACGGG
>JAZROF010000018.1:0-4667 GCA_045648565.1 Clostridia bacterium
TCTTTACTGAATATTTCTGTATAGATATTGGCGCCTTCCTCACCTTCGGTTGGGATAAGGTCTGCTTCTGCGTGCGTTCCATCAGCAGAAATTACGCCCTGCTTATACACCTTCAAGAATGCCATATCAAAGGTAACACCATCAGGTGCTGATACAGCTGTCATACGGTTACTGCCTCCTGCAATTCCGTATTCACCCAATGATACGAAGTTATCTGAACTAACAGTCTTTAACCAATATTCAGCATTTCCGCCACTGGTCTTAATAATTAACTCAAAACCCTCGTTAACATCTAAGCCGTGGTCATTTCTGGTTGCAAGAGGTTTATGTCCTTCTGCTGTATGTGCCTGAATCTCAACAGTGCTATGCTGTCCTATCGGCATAGAAAATCCACGGTCCCCACCGGAACTATTTTTTTGATAAGCTAAAGAAAGGTTAACATGGTTACCATTATAATCATGTAGCGTTGTCATACTGTTAAACTTAATATAAGCAATACCATTTTCAGGGATAGTGTTATCAACACCGTAATTGCCCCAATCAGTATTCTCAGTAACATTTTCCTTACTAAATAACTCAAAATAGTAAGAATCGCCTACCTCACCTGTGGTTGGGATAAGCTCATCCAAAGTTTTTACATCTCCAACTGCAGCATTAACAGAAGCAGGGATAATTACACCTGTCAACACCATAGCTACAGTTAAAAACATAGCCAAAATCTTTCTAGTCCTCATAATAATCTTCCTCCTTAAAATTGTGGCAAATAAAACCACATAGCTTTAATAATTATCAAAAGTAATTTTTGGAAACGAAATACATCCGTTTCACAGGGTGATTTTTCCTCTTAAATTATTTGAAAATCAACCCTATAATTTATTTAAATCAGGCAAATAGTGAAAATTATCACCACCTACCCACAATCGTATAATAATTTTAGCACATTTATATAAAAATAACAACTATATTTTAAGACATTTCTTTTAATTTTTCGGACTTTTTTAAAACCCTAAGCAATAAGTTTAATTTTTTGCTGTGCTTGACTTTTTATTAGAATTATTGTATAATGCAGGTATTCGATAATGCAGTGTTAGAAGGGTATTTGATATGGATAAGTTAATACAATATAACATAATGGATAACGGTGAGGCAATTGATAAATTCAATCGTTTAAAACCTATCATTAAGAATGATTACTTTGAGCTTGATATATTTTTTTCGAGAATCATATCTTCAGGCAAGTTAAACCCATTGTTATCTTCCGATTATAATCATTCTATTTATGAATTACATATCCCTCTTTCCGGCAGTGCAAGGTATCTTATAAACGATAGTGTTGTTGATGTTAATCCTGATAAAAGCTATATGTTTATGCCACCTTCCACTCACAAAATTATTGATCATTCGAATGATTTTTCGGTCTTTACTCTTGGGTTTTCTTTTGTTGCCCCGATTAATTTATCACTTCCAATAGCTTCTGATGAGTCATTTTATGAAATCACTAATTTGCCTTTTACTGTGAGTGATATTGGGCAGGTTGTCTATCTTGCAGGTGAAGAAAAAACCGATTATTATAATAGAATTAACTCTATTTTAACAACTGCAATTTTTAACATTTTTGATAACACCCCGATATTTGAGAGTGAATTGACTTCTGTTTCTATCTATTCAAATATTGAGGTAGTATCAGATGATACTCGTATTCGTTTGGCTATTCAGTATATAACGGACAATATTAATTCACCTATTTCCGTAAATGATGTAGCGGATTATATTTGTATCAGTTCAAGGCAACTTAATCGCATTTTAAAAAATGCTTTTAATTTTACAACCAACGACCTTATCAATCAATTGAAAATTAAAGCAGCTAAGAGATATATGGCTGTTCCAACACATTCTCTTTCTCAGATTGCCGTTATGTGCGGTTTTAACTCTTTGACGCATTTTAATCTCACCTTTAAAAAAATTATGAATATCACTCCTAAAGAATTCAGGAAATCAGCGCTATCTAAAAAATAATTTTAAGTTACATATCTATATTGATAAAAAATCAGACCTGAAAGGATATAGAAACTATATCCTTTCAGGTCTTTTTATCTAAGCTTATTCTTCTATAATTCTCTTAAGGTTAATTCTGTTTTGTTTGTCAATTTCGATAACCTGAACCTTAACGGTATCGCCAACCTTAACAACATCTGCAACCTTTTCAACTCTCTTACTGTCAAGCTTTGAAATATGGATGAGTCCGTCTTTTCCAGGAAGAATTTCAACGAATGCACCGAATTCCATTATTCTAACAACAGTGCCTTCATAAATCTCACCAACCTCAGGCTCTTTAACGATGCCTTCAATCGTCTTGAGAGCAAGTTCTCCCATTTCCGGATTAACAGCGGCAATAAATACTCTTCCATCGTCCTCGATGTCAATTTTTGCACCTGTGTCAGCTATAATCTTTTGAATAACCTTACCGCCACTGCCGATTACATCGCGAATTTTATCAACAGGAATTGTTATGTTGATAATTTTTGGAGCATACTGAGAAAGCTCAGCTCTTGGCTCTGCAATCGCTTTAAGCATAACTTCGTCTAAGATATAGTATCTTGCGTCCCTTGTCTGGGTTAAAGCCTGCTTAATGATTTCAGGTGTCAAACCGTCAATCTTAAGGTCCATCTGGATTGCTGTGATACCTTTTTTAGTTCCTGCAACCTTAAAGTCCATATCGCCGAAGAAGTCTTCAACGCCCTGAATGTCGAGCATTGTGATAAATCTTTCGCCCTCGGTTACAAGACCAACTGAAATACCTGCAACAGGAGCCTTAATCGGAACACCTGCATCCATTAAAGCAAGTGTGCTTCCGCAGATACTTCCCTGAGAAGTTGAGCCGTTTGAGCTTAAAACCTCAGAAACAAGTCTTATTGCATATGGGAATTCTTCCTCGCTTGGGATAACCGGAACTAAAGCACGCTCAGCGAGTGCACCGTGACCGATTTCACGTCTTCCCGGACCACGGGATGGTTTTGTTTCACCAACGCTGTATGATGGGAAGTTATAGTGGTGGATATATCTTCTGTATTCCTCTGTGTCAAGACCGTCAATAATCTGCGCATCGCCGATAGGGCCGAGAGTCGCAACAGTTAATACCTGTGTCTGACCTCTTGTGAACATACCGCTTCCGTGTGTTCTGTTGAATAAGCCAACCTCAGCAGCAAGTGGGCGGAGCTGGTCGATTGTTCTGCCGTCAACACGCTTTCCGTCGTCTAAGAGCCATCTTCTTACAACTGTCTTCTGGAGCTTATATAATGCTTCGTCTATCTGTGTCTGGTATTCTTCAACAGGATATTTTTCTTCAAAGTATTCATAAACCTTTTCGTAAACAACTTTAAGTCTGTCATCACGAACAGTTTTATCGTCTGTATCCATAGCTTCTTTAACCATATCTTCAGCATAATCCTTGATATCGTTAAACAAAACTTCGTCAACTGTTATATGCTCATATTCAAACTTAGGTTTGCCGATTTCATCCTGAATTGTCTTAATGAAAGCAACAATTCTCTTGATTTCTTCGTGAGCAAACATAATTGCGTCATACATTGTGTCTTCAGGAACTTCATTTGCTCCTGCTTCAATCATAACAACTTTAGCGGCACTACCTGCAACTGTTAAGTTAAGGTCGCTCTTTTCTCTTTGTTCAAGTGTTGGGTTGATAACGAATTCGCCGTCAACTAAACCAACATAAACTGCAGCGATTGGGCCATTAAATGGGATGTCAGAAATAGACACAGCCGCTGATGCACCAATCATTGCACAAAACTCAGGAGCGTTATCCTGTTCAACTGACATAACTGTTGCAACGATAGAAACATCGTTTCTTAAATCCTTTGGGAAGAGCGGACGCATCGGTCTGTCGATAACTCTGGCAGTTAAGATAGAGTTTTCAGAGGGTTTTCCCTCTCTCTTCATAAAGCTTCCAGGGATTTTACCAACAGCATACATCTTTTCTTCATAGTCAATGCTAAGAGGGAAGAAATCAATTCCATCCCTTGGCTTAGGTGATGCAGTTGCGGCAACCATAACAGCGGTATCACCGTATCGAACCATAACAGCACCATTTGCAAGACCAGCCATTTTACCATTTTCAATAACAAGCTTTCTTCCTGCAACTTCTGTTTCAAAAGTCTTAAAATTAAACATATTTTCCTCCTGTTTTTGGGTCTGCCGCTTAGCACTTAGAAATAGGCTTTTATTATTAAAAGTGTATTTCTAACTGCTAAAGAACAAACCGCAAAATTTTATTTAATATTAAGCAAGTCTTTGCCTTATGGCAAAGACTTACCCGTATTTATTTTAGTGTCTTAATCCAAGTGCATTTACAATAGCACGGTATCTTTCGATATCGTTCTTCTGTAAATATGCTAAAAAGTTTCTTCTAACACCAACCATCTTTAAAAGACCGCGACGGGAATGGTGGTCCTTCTTGTGAACCTTAAGGTGTTCGTTAAGTTCGTTGATTCTTTCTGTAAGAAGTGCAATCTGAACTTCAGGAGAACCTGTGTCACCTTCGTGAGTTGCAAACTTCTTAATGAGTTCTTGCTTTCTTTCTTTTAACATTTTTTCTACCTCCAAAAATTTTTATCCCCTTAAAGCATAGTGTGAGGCGGAGTTCTATGCCC
>JAZROF010000019.1:0-5268 GCA_045648565.1 Clostridia bacterium
GCATACTGCCGTGTCAGTACAGATACTGAGGAACAGCAAGGTAGTTATAATTCACAGGTGAATTACTATACAGAAAAAATAAAAAGCACTCCCGGTTGGAGATTTGTAAAGGTATATGGCGATGAAGGTATAAGCGGAACCAATGCAGATAACCGTCCCGGCTTTCAGGAAATGATGCAGGACTGCGAAAACGGAAAACTCGATCTCATCATAACAAAATCCATATCTAGATTCTCACGAAATGTTACGGTCACACTTGAAGTTGCAAGAAAACTGAGAGATAAGGATATAGGTATATTCTTCGAAAAAGAAAACCTAAACACCTTGCATTACACCTCGGAAAGCTTACTTGCAATATTCAGCTCGCTTGCACAGGCTGAAAGCGAATCGATGAGTGAGAATATAAAGATGGGCAGAGAATTCAAATACAAAAATGGTGAATGCTGCTATAACATGGGCAAAGTATTTGGATTCAATCAAGATAGTGATGGAATCGTAACAATCAACGAGGAACAAGCGGTGGTAGTGAAACATATGTATGAAGGCTACTTAAATGGAATGAGTATAGGCGGAATAATAAAAGACTTGCAAGAAAGGAAAATCCCAAGTCCTACAGGAAAGGAAAAATGGAGTCCCGGAACCGTTGAAAGAATTCTTTCGAGTGAGAAATACAAAGGAGACTTCCTTACCCGAAAGACATTCACAGTCGATCCTATTTCAAAGAAGAAAAAGAAAAACACAGGTCAGGTTTCGCAATACCTTATCACAAATCATCATCCTGCAATCATCGAGCCTGAAATGTTTGATATGGTACAAAGCGAAATGGCTCGAAGGGGTTGTATCAAAAAGAATGATAAGAAAAAACATTATGGAAAATATAGCGGTAAATTCCCATTCAACAACCTCATTATATGCGGAGACTGCGGAGCGAAATATAGGCGAACTATGTGGGTAGAGAAAAATGGTGACAAAAAGCATGTGTGGCGATGTGTAAACCGCATACAGGACGGAAAAAAAGCCCACTGCAGACGCTCTGTCTCCATAAATGACACATACCTGACCAAAAAGACCGTAGAAGCAATTAACATCATCTACAAAAGCAGGTCGAGGGTAAAGGACATTTTGAAGTGCTCAATAGCATCCCTTATGGGTGATACCGAACAGCCTATGATAACAGAAAATATGGCAAGACTTGAAGAACTATCAGATCTTATGCGAGATGCCATATTCAAAAATGCAACAGGCGAAATGACACCCAAGGAGCTTGAGAAAATCTGCTATGAGGTAAAGACGGAATCGGAAAAGTTGCGGAAAGAAAATGAAGAACATGAAATGACAAGGAAAATGAAATCGGCAGAATCATCAAAGCTAAAGCAAATCTTTAAAGCGGTAGATGAAATGGCTGAAGAACTGACCGAAATCGATAATACCCTTGTTCGTAACATTATAGAAAAAATGGAGGTGATCGCAAAAGACAAGTTGACAATCTGGTTCATAGGTGACATAGCCTACGAGGTAGAAATACCTGAATTAAAAGTCCAAGAAAAATATTAAAAAGGACTTGTAAAAAGTTAAGAAATGTGTTAGAATAAATCCGTAAAAAGGATTTATTCTGTCTTTGGAATTGATTAGGACGAAAGTCTGGAAACCCGCTTGAAATAAGGGCAAAATCAATGCGACAGTAAAATTATATCGTTCTTACATTTTTTTGAGGTCGAAATTGAATATTATCTGCCACCGGGTAGAGAATGTGAGAGCATTCACTGTGCATATCGTTAGGTCTTTGAAGATGTGCTACGTGAAAGCTTTTTTTAATGAGGGAGGACATATGAAATATTTAAAAGACTTAACAAAGTTTGAGCTTGGGTTGTGGATAGTATCGGCAATTGTCGTGAGCTTGTCCTTTCTCCTTGTTCCCAATAAAGATATTCTATCCCTCTTGGCGTCTCTAATAGGGGTTACAGCTCTTATTTTTGTGTCAAAAGGCTATGTTTTGGGGCAACTTCTGTTTATTGCATTTGCGCTTTTCTATGGGATAATCTCTTTGTATTTCAGGTATTACGGCGAGATGATAACATATTTCTTTATGTCAACTCCTATGGCAATATGCGTAACAATAGAATGGTATAAAAATCCCTATAAAAATTCAAAGGAAGTAACTATAAACAGTGTAAATAAAAAACAAATTTCAGTTATGATTGTCCTGGCAATTATTGTTACAGCGGTTTTCTATTTTATTTTAAAGGCACTTAATACAGCCAATCTTTTTTTCAGCACAATTTCAATAACCACAAGCTTTATAGCGGCATACCTCACTTATCTTCGGAGCCCCTATTACGCAATAGGCTATTGTGCAAATGATATTGTCCTCATTGTTTTGTGGGTTTTAGCATCAATAAAAGATACCGTCTATATCCCGATGATATTCTGCTTTATAATGTTTTTTGCAAATGACATATACGGCTTTATAAACTGGCAGAAAATGAAAGAAAGACAAAGCACTTAGCAAACGCTAAGTGCTTTGTAAATTTTTGAAAGTATACATTTAGTTTTTTAATGCGTTTTTATAAAATTTTATTTATTGCACCTATATAATCTGTAAAGGTGGTTGAGAAAACATAGTTTACTATGAGTAATTCATCAATGTCATATTCTGCTTTCAAATCAGAAATCTTTCCGTAATAGCTTCTTGGGTCAATGACTAAAATTTCTTCATAATTTTCCGTAAGATATGGAAGAAGTGCATTTGCATAGGAATCCTTTATAACAAGCAGGGTTTTCCCGTTTTTGTTGTTTGTTTCAATTCTTGCAAAGGCGTGGTCCCCACCCATAAAAATACTGTATAAAGCAGGAGCAGACGGGTCAGGGATTGAATAAATCTTCGGCTGATATGAAATGATGTTTCCCTCGGCGTCAGGGCCTTTTGCATATACGGTGTAGTTTTCTTTTCCCATAAAATATTCAATATTGTCAGCATATTTACTGAAAGAAGGCTCATTTGCCTGATTATATAAAAATCCCAAAAATCCGCTGAGCTTACTATGCTTTAAATCCTCAAGAGGAACTGCGGTATCACCAACTTTTTCCATTAAGCTTTCATAGGCAAGATATGCGCCCCTTTGAGTCCAGTGGTGGTCGGTTCTAAAGTAGATGTAGTCCTCTTTGTTTTCCTTTAGTTTTTCGTAAATATTGACGGTTTTAAAGCCTTTAAGACCGCCGTAGATATTCTGGATTGTCTCTTTTTGACTGTCAGCGTAGTGTCTGTATTCGCTCTCGTCAAACTCAAGCTGAGTGGGAGCGAGCATTATATATTTTTCGCAGTCAAGCTCACTTGAAAGCTTATTGAGTGCAGAAATATATTCTCTCTCGGCGTCCTTGTTTGCTTTAAAGACTTCCATAATTTTGCCGTTGCTTAATACCAGTTTTCCGCCACTTGCCAAGGTAATAACCTTTTCGGATTCCTCTTTTTCAATTCCTTTGAGCTTATCAAGCTTTGTCCCCATCTCAACAAAATAACTGCGAAAGCCCACCTTATCTGTAAGGTAGCTCTCAAAATCCGTTGTAAAGGAGCCAAAGAAGATGTTTTCAAAGGAAGCCTCGGGCATTTCGGCAAGAGGTCTGTTTTCCTTTTCCGATGCCCTCTCATCTTTTGGAAGGATAACAACGAATAAAAAGAAGAAAAGAAGAAGGGCGATAAATGTTATTGAAGTGATTTTTGCTCTCATACCTTTCCCTCCTTAAAATCTGAAATATAAAAACGGGTTGTAAGTATCTTTAACCAAAAGAGTAAAGCATACAAGGAAAACTGCTATAATACTTACAGGTAGCAAAATGCTGTATAAAACTTTGCTCTTTTCCCTTATTTTGCGAGCTATAAAACGGATAAGCGGAGTGGAGCAGATAAAGAGAAGAATTATAAGCCAGATATTAGACAGAGCCTGATATTCTGCCATAATGTTCATTCCTCTGCTGTTTTGACCAAAGGCGGCAAGAAGGAATTCTTTAAGTCTTCCCAAATCCGTAAAATAGAACAGCATCCATCCGCCAAGGACGATTATATTGCTGTATATAAGGCGGATAAATGTCGGAACCTTCTCCCAGAATTTAAACAAAAACTTTTTCTCAATAATGAGCCACAAACCGTAGTAAAGTCCCCAGAGAATAAAGTTCCAACTTGCCCCGTGCCAAAAACCCGTCAAAAACCAGACAACGAAAATGTTAAGAAGCTGGTGGCGTCTGTTTCCCCCTAAGGGAATATAAACATAGTCGCGGAAGAATGTCCCAAGAGACATATGCCATCTTCTCCAAAACTCGGTTATGCTCTTTGACATATATGGATAATCAAAATTTTCCTTAAATTTAAAGCCGAAGAAATGCCCAAGTCCGATTGCCATATCGCTGTAGCCTGAAAAGTCAAAGTAAATCTGGAATGCATACATAATAATTCCAAGCCACGCCCCAAAAGAAGAAAGGTTTGTCATATCTGTTCCAAGAAGAGCGTCAACAACCTTTCCTGCGCTGTTGGCAAGGATTACTTTCTTAAACATACCTTGGGTAAAGCGGATTACGCCGTATTCAAAGTCTTTTATTGTGGTTGTCCTGTGGTTAATCTGCTTTTCAATGTCAACATAGCGGACAATAGGCCCTGCCACAAGCTGAGGAAACATTGTTACATAAAGGAGAAATTTGTAGTAGGACCTTTGAAGTTTTGCCTCGCCTCTGTATGCGTCAATAACGTAGGATAAAATTTGGAAAGTATAAAAAGAAATACCAAGAGGAAGAGCAAAGCCTCCAAACTCAATTCCAAAGCCAAAAAGAGCGTTTATGTTTGATACGAAAAAGCCTGTATACTTAAAAACTCCAAGTAGACCAATGTCAATAACAAGTGCACCTATAAGCGAAAGCTTTGCACCAATTTTTCCCTGCCACTTCTTAACACCAAAGCCTGCTATATAGCCTACAAATGCACTGAAAAGCATATTTAAAACCAAAATAGGCTCGCCCCAAGCATAGAAGATTAAAGACGCAATAAGGAGAACGATATTACGCCAGGTAATATTTTTAGATAAAAAGTAAAGCCCAAGTGTTATGGGAAGGAATAATCCTAATGAAAGAAGACTTGAAAATACCAAGTTTTATAACCCCTTTCTCTAAAATTTCAATACCATTTAATTATACTTTGAGGGGCGAATTTTGTCAAGGGAATGGAAGATAAAAAAGGAAGGTTTAAGCCCTTCCTTTTTTTGCTGTTATTGAAGTTCAAATGCC
>JAZROF010000020.1:0-20115 GCA_045648565.1 Clostridia bacterium
AAAGCTCCGCCGCAGTTTTAAGATCGGCGGCGGAGGTTGTAAGTAACTTTGTTTCCATATACATCAGTCTTCCTGTTGCATTTTTAATTTTTCACTCTGGTCGGTTGTGATGAGTGCATCTATAAGCTCATTTAAGTCACCATTCATTATTGCATCAAGGCGGTGGAGAGTAAGACCGATACGATGGTCGGTAACTCGTCCCTGAGGGAAGTTATATGTTCTGATTCTCTCACTTCTGTCCCCCGTTCCAACCTGACTCTTTCTATCTGCGGCGATTTGCTTTTGCTGTTTCTCAAGCTCTGCCTCATAAAGACGGGAGCGGAGAACTTTAAGAGCCTTGTCTTTATTCTTGTGCTGAGAGCGTTCATCCTGACACTCGACGATTACCCCTGTTGGAATATGTGTAATTCTTATTGCAGACTCGGTCTTGTTGATATGCTGACCGCCTGCGCCACTTGCACGGAATGTATCAATTTGTAAATCAGCAGGGTTAATCTCAAAGTCAACCTCTTCAGCCTCAGGAAGAACCGCAACAGTTGCAGTTGATGTCTGAATTCTTCCCTGAGATTCGGTTTCAGGAACACGCTGAACTCTGTGAACACCGCTCTCGAATTTAAGACGGCTGTATGCCCCTTGCCCCTCAACCATAAAGGAGATTTCCTTAAATCCGCCGATGCCGATTTCGTTCATATTCATAACTTCAACTCTCCAGCGGTTACTCTCTGCAAACATTGTATACATTCTGTATAAATCTCCTGCAAAAAGCGCTGCCTCGTCGCCACCTGCACCGCCACGGATTTCGATAATAACATTCTTATCGTCGTTAGGGTCTTTAGGCAGAAGAAGAACCTTAAGCTCTTCCTCAATGCGAACGATGTTTTCCTTTGCGGTTTTAATTTCCTCGTTCAGCATTTCCTTAAAATCCTTATCGGTTTCAGGGTCATTCATCATCTCTAAGGAATCGTCAATAGTGGCTTTATTAGCTTTATACTCCTTGTATTTTTCAACAATAGGAGTCATATCGGAGTGCTCCTTACAAAGCTTTTGCCAATTTGCCATATCCGCCATAACGGCAGGGTCACTGATTTTCTTTGCAAGTTCTTCGTGCTGTGCTTCTATAAATGAAAGTTTATCAAACATATTTTTTCGCCTTTCTTATTGGTTTTGGTTTAACTCGCCACGGGATAGGGCAGTTAAATATGCATTTATAAATCCGTCAAGGTCGCCGTCCATAACTGAGGAGGTATTCCCCGTTTCAAAGTTTGTTCTGTGGTCCTTAACCATACTATACGGGTGGAAAACATAGGAACGGATCTGGCTTCCCCAGCCGATTTCCTTTTGAACTCCTTTAAGGTCCTCGATTTTCTCCTTTTGCTCACGTTCTGCAATTTCAACAAGCTTCGATTTAAGCATTTTCATAGCGGTTGCTCGGTTTTTGTGCTGAGAGCGTTCGTTCTGACAAGCCACAATTACCCCTGTTGGAATGTGGGTAATTCTTATTGCGGATTCAGTTTTATTAACGTGCTGACCGCCCGCACCACTTGCACGGTATGTGTCAACCTTTAAATCCTCATCACGAATGTCAATTTCAATATCGTCATCAATTTCAGGCATAACATCAAGGGATGCAAAGGAGGTATGCCGTCTTCCCGATGAGTCAAAAGGGGAAATTCTTACCAAGCGGTGAACCCCTTTTTCACACTTAGCGTAGCCGTATGCATTAAGTCCGTCAATCTGGAAAGTAACACTTTTAATCCCAGCCTCATCACCCTCTAAAAGGTCAAGAGTGGAGGTCTTAAAACCACGACGCTCTGCCCACATTGTATACATCCTGAAAAGCATCTCACACCAGTCCTGAGCCTCTGTTCCGCCTGCACCGCTGTGGAGGGTTAATATGGCGTTGTTTTTGTCATACCTGCCTGTGAAAAGGGTTTCAAGCTTCATTTCTTCAAAATCATTTGAGAGGGCTTTAAAGCCCTCCTTAATCTCAGAAAGAACGCTTTCATCATTTTCTTCAACGGCAAGTTCGATTAAGGTTAAAAGGTCGTCCCGCTCTGATGTAAGCTTATTAAACCTTTCAATCTTGTTCTTAAGCCCTTTAATCTTCTGAAGAACTTTTCCTGCCTTTTCCATATCGGAATAAAAGTCAGGAGAAGTAGTTTCCTTCTCTAATTCATCGATTTCACTTTGGGTTTTTTCAATGTTAAAGTGAATCCCTCAAATCCGTAATTCCTTTTTCCATACCTGTAAGCTTGAGTCTGTATTCATCAAACTGTATCACTTAATCACATCCTTTAAATGCTGTATAGATTTACTCACCTTTGCCAAGGCAACAGTTTTTATATTTCTTTCCGCTACCGCAAGGGCAGGGGTCATTTCTACCAACCTTTGCACCTTTAACAACAGGCTTTTTATTAGTTGTTCCGTCTCCGCCGAAGTTGGCAGCAACAGGCTTTGCAACCTCTTTTCGCTCTAATTTAGTCTGTGGAACGATGTGGAATAAATGACGGACAGTTTCCTCTTTGATTGCGTCAATCATTTCCTCGAACATATCCATAGCCTCAAATTTATATTCAACAACAGGGTCGCGTTGAGCGTATGCACGGAGGTTGATGCCCTGACGGAGCTGTTCCATATTGTCGATATGGTCCATCCATTTTGCATCAACAACGCGGAGGAGGATGACTCTTTCCACCTCACGCATATTTTCTTCGAAAAGGCTTTCCTTTTCAGCATATTTTTCCATAACAAGAGGAAGAAGGTGTGAAGTGAGGCTATCACTTGTCATTCTGTCAAGAGTAAATTCGTCAAACTCCAATATATCTTCCTTTAGCTCACCAAAGATGCTGCATAGCCCCTCATAAAGAGCTTTCATATCCCAACTGTAAGAGTCGCCGTTTGAGGTAAACTTTAGAATTGTTTGGTTTAAAACTGCCTCAATCATTCTCTTTATGCTTTCGCTTATGTCAATTCCGTCAAGCACTTCGTTTCGCTGAGTGTAAATCATTTCTCTTTGCTGATTATTAACATCGTCATACTGAAGAACATGCTTTCTTATATCAAAGTTTCGTCCCTCAACACGGGATTGAGCGGTTTCAATAGCTCCCGTAACCATACGGCTTTCAATTGCTTCGCTTTCAGCAAAACCTACCATCGACATAACCCGCTCGATTCTGTCAGATGCGAAAAGACGCATTAAATCATCTTCTAAGGATAGATAAAATCTTGATTTACCACTATCCCCCTGACGCCCGCTTCGACCACGGAGCTGGTTGTCAATTCTTCGGCTTTCGTGGCGTTCCGTTCCTATAATATAAAGTCCGCCTGCCTCTAAAACTTCTTTTTGAAGAGGTGCGATTTCGGCTTTATATTTTTCATTAAGTTCACGGAACTTATTTCTCGCCTCGATGATTTCCTCATTATCAGTTTCGCCAAAAGCAACTGCTTCACTTATAAGCTCCTCGGAGTAGCCAAGCCTTGCCATTTCGCTCTTTGCCATAAATTCGGAATTTCCGCCAAGGACAATATCCGTGCCTCGGCCTGCCATATTTGTTGCGATTGTAACAGCACCTTTTTGACCTGCCTGAGCAACGATTTCTGCTTCTTTTTCGTGGTGTTTTGCGTTTAGGACATTATGTTTTATTCCTTTTTTGCGAAGAAGAGCGGAAAGAGCCTCGGACTTTTCAATAGAAATTGTACCGATTAAGACAGGCTGTCCCTTTTTGTTTGCCTCTAAGGTTTCCTGAACTACAGCCTCAAACTTCCCTCTTTCCGTCATATAAATAAGGTCAGGGAGGTCTTCTCTCATAAGAGGTTTGTTGGTTGGAATAACAATAACATCAAGTCTGTAAATTTCCTGAAATTCGTCTTCCTCAGTTTGAGCTGTACCTGTCATGCCTGAAAGCTTATCGTAAAGGCGGAAGAAGTTCTGGAAAGTTATGGTTGCAAGAGTTTTGCTCTCGTTTTCAACCTTAACACCCTCTTTTGCCTCGATTGCCTGGTGAAGCCCGTCGCTGTAGCGTCTGCCAAGCATCATTCTGCCTGTAAATTCGTCAACAATTATAACCTGCCCGTCTTTAACCACATAGTCAATATCACGGTTCATAATTCCGTGTGCCTTTAAGGCTTGATTTATATGGTGGGAGATTGTCATATTAGATGGATCTGTAAGATTTTCAAGGTTAAATGCGGTTTCTGCCTTTTTAACTCCTTCGGGGGTAAGAGTTGCAGACTTTGCCTTTTCGTCAACAACATAGTCATAACCCTCATAAAGCTCTTCAAATTCCTGTTTTGAGTCAGTTTCCGTAACCTTTTTGCATTTCAGGGTGCGGACGAAAATATCAGCTTGATTATAAAGTGCCGTTGATTTATCCCCAACTCCTGAAATAATAAGAGGTGTTCTTGCTTCGTCGACTAAAATACTGTCCACCTCGTCAACGATTGCGTAAGCGTGACCTCTTTGAACCCGGCGTTCCTTATAAATTACCATATTGTCACGAAGATAGTCAAACCCCATTTCGTTATTTGTTCCATAGGTGATGTCGCAATTATAAGCCTCGCGACGCTCATCGTTATCCTTTTCGTGAATAATAAGACCAACACTAAGTCCTAAAAAATTATATAGTTTACCCATCCACTCGCTATCACGCTTAGCAAGATAGTCATTAACGGTTACGATGTGAACACCTTTTCCGCTCAGGGCGTTAAGATATGCAGGGAGAGTTGCCACCAGGGTTTTACCCTCACCTGTTTTCATTTCCGCAATTCTGCCTTGGTGAAGAACAATACCGCCAATAATCTGAACGGGGAAGTGCTTCATTCCTAAAACTCGCCAGGATGCCTCACGGACTACGGCGAAAGCCTCAGGAAGAATATCGTCTAAGGTTTCTCCATTATTTAATCTTTCTTTAAAGGTAGGGGTCATAGCACAAAGCTCACTATCGGAAAGGCTTTCCATTTTTTCTTCTAAGGCTAAAACCTGCTCCATAATCGGCGTAATTCTTTTAAGTTCACGGTCGCTATAGGAACCGATAAATTTTTCAACAATACTTTTAATACTCATTTGCTCCTCCTGAAAATAGGCATATTAGCCTAATCATAATTAGTATACCATAAATTGGGGAAAGTTACAAGAGAAAAGGTGAAAAAATATTAAGGAATAAATACCGAAAAAATGGAATATAATCTTAATAAAAGCAAAGGAGGAATAATCTTGACTGAGGCATTAAGTTTAGGATTTATACAAAAACTTTTAAAAAGCAAAGCTGACGATAACAGAGAAATTGAAAAAGAACTTAAAAAGCTCTACGCAGAAAGAAGTAAAGTCAGAGAAGAACTTGAGATTTCGATGAATAATTATAACCACGTAACAGAGGAGGGACTTATGGATTTTTATATCTACCAAATAAGGTCCCAACAGGTTTTAGAACAATATTTAATCAGAGAAATAAGGCGAATAGAAAAAGAAAAGACTGCGTAAACCGCATAAAAAGAACGCATCATCTGATGCGGTCTTTTTGATTTTATTAGTTGTTTGCCATTCTCTTGTATACTTCGTATCTGTCGAGAAGGTCTTTTTCTGCCTTATCAAAGAGCTGAACTGCAACTTCTGGATATGCTTTCTTGAGCATTAAGTAACGGTTTTCGCCTTCTAAGAATTCAGCAATTGTACCTGTTGGCTCTTTAGAATCGAGAATGAATGGATTCTTTCCTTCTTCCTTAAGTTCAGGATTGAATCTCCAGAGGTGCCAGTAACCTGTCTGAACAGCCTTCTTCTCTTCTGCGATTGTGTTAGCCATACCAACTTTAATACCGTGGTTGATACAAGGAGCATAAGCGATGATTAAAGATGGACCCGGATAAGCTTCTGCTTCCTTGATTGCCTTGAATGCCTGATTCATATCAGCGCCGAGAGCGATTTGAGCAACATATACATAGCCGTATGTTGTTGCAATCATACCAAGGTCTTTCTTCTTTGTCTTCATACCGGAAGCGGCAAACTTAGCAACAGCACCTGTTGGTGTAGCCTTAGATGCCTGACCGCCTGTATTTGAGTAAACCTCAGTGTCTACAACGAAGATGTTGATGTCTTCGCCGGATGCGATAACGTGGTCAAGACCGCCGTAACCAATATCATAAGCCCAGCCGTCGCCACCGAATGCCCAGATAGAACGCTTAATTAAGAAATCTGTTCTGTCAGCGATTTCCTTGATTGCAGGATTTGACATATCTTCCTTGCCAATTAAAGCAATAATGTCTTTTGCAGCAGCCTTGGAAGCGTCTGCATTGTCTTTTCCTTCAATCCAAGCCTTGAATGCGTCAGCAAGTTCAGGAGCAACTGTGTCCATAACTGCGTTCATGCGGCTCACGAGGTTCTTTCTAACCTTGTTGTTAGCAGCAACCATACCAAGACCAAATTCAGCGTTATCTTCAAAGAGTGAGTTAGCCCAAGCCGGACCCTTGCCTTCTGCGTTCTTGCAGTATGGTATTGAAGGAGCAGAGCCACCCCAGATTGATGTACAACCTGTTGCGTTAGCAACCATCATTCTGTCACCGAAGAGCTGAGTGATAAGCTTAATATAAGGTGTTTCACCACAGCCTGCACAAGCGCCGGAGAATTCGAGCATTGGTGTTGCAAACTGAGAGTTCTTGAATGTCTTCATGATATCGAGGTCGTTCTGCTTTGTTGGGATTGTCATAGCGAAATTCCAGTTTGGAGCTTCAATATCAGCAACCTCATCGATTGGCTTCATAACGAGAGCCTTTTCCTTAGCAGGACAAACCTGAGCACAAACGCCACAGCCAAGACAGTCAAGAGGAGAAACCTGCATTCTGTACTGCATACCTGCGATACCGTTTGCGTTCTTTGTTGCAAAACCTTCCGGCTTCTTAGCAGCTTCGTCTTCTGTTAAGAGAACAGGACGGATTGCAGCGTGAGGACAAACGAGTGAACACTGGTTACACTGGATACACTTGTCAATATCCCAAACAGGAACGTTAACCGCAACGCCTCTCTTTTCGTATCTTGATGTACCTGTTTCGAAAGTACCATCTTCCATTCCTAAGAATGTTGATACAGGAAGCTTGTTACCAGCCTGAGCATTTACAGGTTCAACAATCTTACTGATAAATTCAGGAATATCTTTCTTATCTGTGTCATTGTCAACTGCGTCTTTCCAAGCAGCTGGAACTTCAATCTTAACGAGAGCTTCGATAGCGCCGTCAACTGCATCGCAGTTCATTCTAACGATTTCGTCACCCTTCTTGCCGTATGTCTTCTTGATTGCGCCCTTGATAAGTTCAACAGCTTCATCAAAAGGAATAACATTAGCGAGCTTGAAGAATGCGCTCTGTGTTACCATGTTAATTCTGTTAGGACCAAGACCAACCTTAACTGCAACATCAACAGCGTTGATTGTGTAGAAGTTAATGTCGTTTTCAGCTAAGTACTTCTTAACCTTTGCAGGGAGCTTTTCGTCAAGTTCTTCCGGGCTCCATACACAGTTAAGTAAGAATGTACCGCCCTTTTTGAGTCCTTCTAAAACATCATACTGATGAACATAAGCAGGCTTGTGACATGCGATATAGTCAGCTTCGTCTAAAAGATATGTTGACTTAATCGGCTTTTTACCAAATCTTAAGTGAGACATTGTTACGCCGCCAGATTTCTTTGAGTCATAATCAAAGTATGCCTGAGCGTAAAGGTCTGTGTTGTCACCGATAATCTTGATTGCGTCCTTGTTAGCACCAACAGTACCGACAGAACCGAATCCCCAGAACTTACAACGTGTAGCACCCTCTGGAGCTGCGTTGATTTTTTCAGGAAGCTCGAGTGAAAGATTTGTTACATCGTCCACGATACCGATTGTGAAGCCGTTCTTTGGCTCTTTAGCATCAAGGTTATTGAATACAGCGAGAAGCTGTGTTGGAGTTGTGTCCTTAGAACCGAGGCCGTATCTACCGCCAACGATTAATGGAGCATTTTCCTTACCTGTGAATAAGTTACAAACATCAAGGTAAAGTGGTTCGCCAAGTGAACCTGGTTCTTTTGTTCTGTCAAGAACAGCGATTTTCTTAACTGTCTTTGGAAGAACATCGAAGAAGTATTTTGCAGAGAATGGACGGTAAAGGTGAACTTTAACAACACCAACTTTTCCGCCTCTTGCGTTGATATAATCAACTGTTTCTTCTAAAGCTTCACAAACGCTACCCATAGCGATAATAACTTTTTCAGCATCAGCTGCGCCGTAGTAGTTAAATGGCTTATATTCTCTTCCTGTAATCTTAGAGATTTCAACCATATAATCGTTTACAACATCAGGAACAGCGTCATAGAATTTATTCGCAGCTTCTCTTCCCTGGAAGTAGATATCAGAGTTCTGAGCAGTTCCGCGAAGAACAGGATGCTCAGGATTTAACGCTCTGTCTCTGAATTCCTTGAGTGCTTCCTTATCAAGAAGTCTTTCAAGGTCAGAATATTCCATAACTTCAACCTTCTGGATTTCGTGAGAAGTTCTGAAACCATCAAAGAAATGAAGAAAAGGAACACGGCTCTTAATAGATGCAAGGTGAGCAAGACCGCCGAGGTCCATAACTTCCTGAACGCTTCCTGAAGCTAAGAGAGCAAAACCTGTCTGACGACAAGCCATAACATCCTGGTGGTCACCGAAGATGTTAAGAGCGTGAGCAGCAAGAGCTCTTGCACTTACATGGAAAACTGTTGGAAGGAGTTCACCTGCGATTTTATACATGTTTGGTATCATAAGGAGAAGTCCTTGTGATGCTGTAAATGTTGTTGTGAGTGCACCTGCCTGAAGTGAACCGTGAACAGCACCAGCTGCACCTGCTTCAGACTGCATTTCTACAACATCTACTGTTTCGCCAAAAATGTTCTTTTGGCCTTTTGCACTCATTTCGTCAACAACTTCAGCCATTGTTGAAGAAGGAGTGATAGGATAGATAGCAGCAACTTCTGTGAACGCATATGATGTATATGCAGCAGCGTTGTTACCATCCATGGTCTTAAATGTTTTAGCCATTTTATTGCCTCCTTGACTATATATTTTAATAATTTTTACATAGGTTATCTTGTGGTGCATAACACCACACATCATTATAGCACACTTTATTCAATATTTCAAATATTTTTTGAAAAAAATTTAACAAATTTTTGCATATTTTTCCGTTATTATTCTATGCTTCCTCAATTTTCTCTCTTTTTCCCCTGGCATTTGACACTTTTTCTAAAATATGCTATCTTTAAATAGTCGAAAGGAATGATATTATGAAAGCGATTATAACAGGTGCATCATCAGGGCTTGGCGCTGATATGGCAAGGGTTTTATCAAAAATGGGATATGACCTTATCATAACCGCTCGGCGGGAGGACCGTCTTCTTGCCCTTAAAGATGAACTTAAAACAAATGTAACCGTCATCCCTGCGGATTTGGGAGCAGAAGAGGGTTGCTATGAATTTATCAAAAAAATCGAAAAAGAGGATTTTGATTTAGCTATAAACAATGCAGGCTTTGGCCTTTTCGGAGAATTTTCTTCTCTTGATACAAAAAAAGAGCTTAATATGATTGAACTTAATATAAAGTCCGTTCATATCCTTACAAAACATTTTGTCAACTACTTTGAAAGCAAAGGCAAAGGCAATATTTTAAATGTCGCATCTTCGGCAGGGCTTATGCCGGGAGGCCCTTTAATGGCAACCTACTACGCAACAAAAGCTTATGTTGTCAGTCTCTCCCGTGGGATTTACGAGGAGCTTCGCAGGAAGAAAAGCAAGGTTAAAATCAGTGTCCTTTGCCCCGGCCCTGTTGACACGGAATTTAACTCTGTTGCAGGCGTTTCTTTTGCTCTTAAAGGACTTAACTCATATAAAACCGCTGAATATGCCATTAAAAAGACGCTTTCGGGAAAGCTTATTATAATCCCCGGGGCATCAATAAAATTTGCATATATCCTAAACCGCCTTGCGCCAACAAAACTTGCCTTAAAAATTGCATATAAAATACAAAAACAAAAAGGACTATAAACGGCGGTGCTCCTTAGGGAGGAATCGGTTTTGGCTTGTTATTTTCCGCTGATAGTACGCAAAAAAATGCAGACATACGCCAGTATGCCTGCATTTTTTATGACTTCTCTGAGACGAAAAATATCTAACCCAAAACTGCTCTGCACCACAAAAACCTCAATTTTGAGTATAGAACAAGAAAAAAATTCGAAGAATCCTTGACGGATTGTGAGAATTTTTGACGCGGTTATCTGCCAAAATTGTGATTTTTGGGCGGTTAATCCCTAAGGAACACCGCCGAAAATAGTCCTTTATTCTTTGATAAACTCTAATATTTCTTTCATTTTTTTACTGCCCACGGTTATTCCCTGCTGATAAAGACTTTCCAGTAATTCCGGGCTGCTTTCAGTTCTTTTAATGCCTTCAATTTTTTCGGGGCGTATAAGCATAGCCCTACCTTCTTTTTGAAGTTTTTCAAGCTGGATAATACTGTTGTTATAAACGTCAGCCCTTTTAAGAAGGGTTTTTAAAAGCTCACGATGGTGCCTATATGCCACCTTAACAAAGTTTTCAGATTTATCTCTTTCTTTTATATACCCCTCTTCACGGGTTAAAATAACAATAATTTTATCGCACCCGTCAAGCAGTGCCTTTTTATACGGAATAGGGTCACCAATTCCCCCGTCCAAATATTTTTCCTCACCGATTTTGATGGGCTTAAACATAAAAGGAAGAGCACAACTTGCCCGGACAACATTAAAATCTTTGTCATCTGTGGGAACAGGCATATATTCAACCTGACCTGTTTTAAGGTTGGTTACAGTTGCGATAACATCCCCCGGAAACTTGGCAAATTCATCAAAGTCAAAAAAAACTTCTTTGTTTGGGATATCCCCAAACACAAAGTCAAGATTATAATAACTGCGATTTTTGGGATTAAGCAGGTGCTTTGTCCCCATATATCGCTTGTCGCTCATATATTTAACGGCAACCTCTCGGTTTCTGCCGATTTGTTTTGAGGCATAAGATGTGCCATAGGCAATCCCTGCCGATGTGCCGATGACATAATCTGCAAGAATGTTATTTGAGAGCAAAACGTCCATAACTCCGCAAGAGAAAATAGTTCTGCTTGCTCCGCCCTCTAAAACTAATCCAAGCTTCATTTTGCAACCTCCTCGAAGTAGATTAACAGATAAATTATATATCTTGACTTAAAATTTGTCAATAGATGGAGCTTTTAAAAAAGTATTGATTTTATTTATAAAGTGTTCTATAATATGTTATAATGTGAGATATATGCGATTTAAGAAGAGGTGACTTATTTGAAAATAAGAGAGCTTTATGAAAAATACAGTAAATTAAACGGTGAGAGTGTTAGGGTTTCAGGCTGGATAAAAACACTCAGGGCTTCATCGGTTTTTGGCTTTATTGAGATTAATGATGGCTCGCATTTTAAGAGTATTCAAATCGTTTTTGAAAAGGAAAAGCTATCTGACTTTGATAAAATTGCAAAGCTCTCTGTAGGGGCATCAATTTCAGTTACAGGAAGAGTTATTTTAACTCCTGATGCTAAACAAGCCTTTGAAATAAATGCAGATGAAGTTATAATTGAGGGGGAGAGCGGTAGTGATTATCCACTCCAGAAAAAACGCCACTCTCTTGAATTTTTAAGGACTATTCCTCATTTAAGAGCGAGAACCAATACCTTCTCGGCAGTTTTCAGGGTTCGTTCTTTAGTTGCTTTTGCAATTCATAAATTTTTCAATGAGCGTGGATTTGTCTATGTTCACACTCCGATTATAACGGGGAGTGATTGCGAGGGTGCAGGAGAAATGTTCCGCGTTACAACATTGGATATAGAAAATGCGGGGAAAGTTGATTTCTCTCAGGACTTTTTTGGCAGGGAGGCTTCTCTTACAGTAAGCGGACAGCTTGAGGGAGAAACATACGCCATGGCATTTGGAGATATTTACACCTTCGGTCCAACATTTCGTGCAGAAAATTCAAATACAACACGCCACGCGGCAGAGTTTTGGATGGTTGAGCCTGAAATTGCTTTTGCCGACCTTAATGATGATATGGCTCTTGCTGAGGAAATGCTAAAATATATAATTGATTATGTTTTAAAAAATGCCCCCGCTGAAATGGAGTTTTTCAATAATTTTGTTGACAAGGGACTTTTAGAGAGGCTTAATAATATCTTAGAAAACGATTTTGGAAGAGTTACTTATACGGAGGCAATTGACATTCTCTTAAAAAGCGGAAAGGAATTTTCCTATCCCGTATCCTGGGGAGAGGATCTTCAAACGGAGCATGAGAGATACCTAACTGAAGAGGTGTTTAAAAAACCTGTTTTTGTGACAGATTATCCAAAGGAAATTAAGGCGTTTTATATGCGGCAGAATGATGATGGAAAAACCGTTGCCGCTATGGATTGTTTAGTTCCGGGAATTGGGGAGATTATTGGCGGAAGCCAAAGAGAGGAACGCCTCTCGGTTTTAGAAAAACGAATGGAAGAGTTAGGACTTAATAAAGAAGATTATAATAAATATCTTGATTTAAGAAAATACGGAACTGCAAAGCATTCAGGCTTTGGACTTGGCTTTGAGAGAGCTGTTATGTATATAACGGGAATGGGAAACATAAGAGATGTTATCCCTTATCCGAGAACTGTAAAAAATCTTTATTAGGAGAAAAATGACGATGAAATTACTAACACTTGCAATTATTGTGATTATAATACTAAAAAGAGGAACAATTATATCAGCATTTGCAATGTATGCTATGGGAAAAGGGAAAACAACAACGGCATTAAAGCTATACAGGTTTGCAGAGAAAATCGGTAAAATGAATTTTAAGGCAAAAGTCAGCTATGGCTATTTTCTGCTTAAGAATGCATATCTGACAGAGGCGAGAATTGTGCTTGTTAATCTTTCGATGAATAAAAAATTGAAAGAGCCTCAGAAGCAGCGAATTAAATCACTACTCGCTCTTGTAACGTGGAAAGAGGGGCATATTGACGATGCAATCGAAATGCTTGAAGAGGTTATGGAAACATATGTAAGTTCAATGGTATATGGAAGCCTTGGGCTTTTATATATAATTAAAAAGGATAAGGAAAAGGCACTTAAGTTTTGCCTTGAGGCTTATGAATATAATTCAGACGACAATGTTATAATGGATAATTTGGCAGAGGCTTATGCTCTCTCAGGGGATATTCAAAAGGCTTTTGAAACATACGAAGAGCTTCTTAAAAGAGAACCTCATTTCCCTGATGCCTACTACGGATACGGGATATTACTTATGCAAAACGGACGCCACAGCGAGGGACTTTCCTATATTGAAAAGGCACTGGATAAAAAATTCAGCTATTTATCTGCACTTCCAAGAGAGCGTGTTGAGGACATTTATTATGCCCACAAGCAAATTGAAATGGAAGATTCAAAATAATTTATATAAATGTAAGATGCCTGTAATATTTGTGTAACAATTGTGTGCTATACTGTATGTAACACAAGTGGTGAAATGTGCATTTGTTGTTATTTATTTAGTTTTTAAGGAGGTAGTATTATGAAAAAATTGATAGTTTCTTTTGTAGTGCTCGCCGCCATAATCGGAATATTTGGAATTACCGGATTTGCAGCTCCCGACAGTTTAGAACCTGATGCAATCGGAAACACTAAGGAGCTTATAACTGTTACAAATCCTGAAGGCACAAGTGATATGACTTTTGACAATTCTTATGTGGTTTCCGGCTATGGCGAAGTTGGTACTGTTGTTACAGTTTATGTGTTTAATCCTGAAACAGGGCTTTATGAAAAGCTCTATAAAACAGTTACAACCATTGGCGAAGATGGAGTTACGGCGACAGAACAAAAAAGTGTTTCTTCAACCATTGGTGAGTCAACGTTGTTTTTTAATACTGTAAATCTTAACTCAGGGTCTAACAGCTATATGGTTTATGCGGAAAACGGCGAAAGGGTTCAGATTGGCAAATTCTTTGTAATCAAACATAACTATAATATAATCGATGTTATCCGCTCTTGGGGCGCGTATTAAGCAAAAGTGAATTTTCAGGACGACTTTTTAGTCGTCCTTTTTGATAATTTAGGGGAAGGAGGAATTTTGTGAGACTTAGAGAAATTTTTTCTAATAAAGATAGTAGAGGAAACTTCATAAAAAATATTGCAATATTTTTGCTCCTTGGTATAACTGTTGGTGAATTCTCGCTTATTCTTATTTCCCAGGGGATAGACGGTGACAGAGATGCCAATATATTTGGCGGAACAACTGTTGAGGAGGTTTTTGAGAATCCGTCAGACATTGATGATGAAAACATAACAAATGCATTTTGGAATTACATAGGCCCTGAGTACATAGTTGTGAATAAAGATGGAAACCGAGATATATTATATTCCTCCACTCAAAGGTATGAAGAGATTGTCAAACCGGCTATGGACATAATTAAAAATATGTTCAAAAGAGTTACAAATCAGACTGTTGTGACGGAAACCTCTGTATGGAATAATATGCTTTCTGTAAATTCTGCTCTTATGCACTTTCCTGCAGAAATAAATCCTGTTTTCCCTGTTCAATTCCTTGAAATAAATGAAAGCCCTATAAGTGAGTATATTGATTTATTTACCGATGTTTTAATTGTGACAGGGCTTCCTGAACAAGAAAATGCTCTTATATATATAAAGAAAGCAAAAACTGAGGAGATTATTTTTTGTGAAACTGATATTCCTATTAAAAAGCTTAATGATGCTATTGATAAGTTAGAAAATGTTACAGATAAAAATTATGCATTTGGTTATGAGCTTAAGCTTGATAGCTTTGGTGGGAATTCAACTATGCTCAGCTCAATGCTTACAATTCCTTTAGTTAATATAGAAACACCTGAGATTTCGGCAAAGGTTCCCCAAAACTTTTCCAATCGTCTGTTAGAGGTAGGGCAAAATGAGCTTTCAAGAAACGTTATAAATATTTTTGGATGCGACCCTAATAATATAAGAAGCTATGTTGACACAGAAAATTCCCGTGTCCTTTTGGGGGAGAACAGACGAATTGTGGTAAGCTCTGACGGTATAATTGAGTTTAAGGCAAATGGCACTAAAAACGGGATTGATATAAGCGGTGGAACTGTGCAGACAGCGGAAAACTCTTTATATGTGGCAATTTCAGGAACGCTTAAAACAGTTCTTGGAATGTTTCAGATAACAGGAACGGATATTAAAAATGCTGACTATGAAATTAAGATTACCGGAATGGAAACAACAGATGATTATCAAAGCGAGATAAAGCTTTGTTTTGACTATTATATAAACGGGCTTGTTATGGAGTACGTAGATACTCCGAATTCCCATGCCATTGAGGCAGTTATTTCAAAAGGTAAGCTTACCTATTTTAAAATGGAGCTTAAAAACTTCCAAAAGACAGGGGAAGTCTTTTCAAACAAGCAGATGATTACGGCAATTGATGAATATTGTGCGAAAAATAAGGATAAAGAAAGCATATATATTTACGACAGCTATCTTTATTATGGATATAAAAAGAATAACGAACATATGCGGACCAGCTGGGCTGTTAAGTAAGGAGGGGAAGATGTGGATTGGCGAAGATTTAAGTCTATTATTATTTTGGTATTGCTCCTCATAGTCTTGTTTCTTGGATTTTATCTGGTCAGAATCAGGCTATCTGACGGTAAAGTTCAGAGTAAAACCCAGGCAAATGTTATTTCTATACTCAATAAAAGCAACATAAAGCTTAGCGAAGAAACATTTCCCAAGAGGAAAAAAACATACTCAGCGTGCTATGTTACAAGAGCTTTAGAAGAAGACAAAGCGTTTTTTGAAAAACTTGCGGGAGAGGGCGGAAGCTATAAAGTAGAGGACGAAGTTTTTGAATTTTCAAGAATAGCTGATGAAAAGACAGAGCTTTCATACGATGGAGTTATAAATATCTGTCGCACCTTTATGAAAGATTGCGGAATCTATGAGGATATATATAAGGAAGAAAAGGTTGAAATAAACGAAGGCAGTGTAAAGGCTTCCTTTATTCTCACCTATGATGAGTGCAATTTTTTTGACAGCTATATAGATTTTGTTGTAACTGAAAAAGGAATAAGCAGAATCACGGGCAAAAATATTATAAAGGCAGAGGAAAACCTAAGCAGCTATGAGGACGAACTTCTGCCTGTTGAAAGCATAATTATTTCCCTTCCTAACGATAAAAAGACGGAAAAAGAGGTAACTGTTGAAAACATTTCCTTTGGATATTATCTGGGAAAAAGTGCAGGAGTTTATAAGAGCGTTCTTGCTCTTCCTGTATGGAAAGTGGAGTTTGACGATAATGCCCCAATTTACTATGACGCAAGAAACGGAAGAGTTATCAATATGTAACAAAAACCCCGAGGAAAGCCTCGGGGTTTAATTATGAAAATTTTGTTAAAAAAATCACTATTTTAGGAAAAACATATTGCAATATATCTTTAAATATGGTATAATAACATCAAATCGAAAATTTGAGGAGGTTAAAAAATGACTAACAATAAAAAAGTTTTAACTTGGCTTGATGAAATGGTTAAACTTTGCCAGCCTGATGAAATCGTATGGATTGACGGCAGCGAAGCGCAACTTGAAAAACTTCGTGCCGAAGCTGTTGAAACAGGGGAAATGATTAAACTTAACCAGGAAAAACTTCCGGGTTGTTATTATCATAGAACAGCAGAGAATGATGTTGCCCGCGTTGAGGACAGAACATTTATCTGCACACCAACAAAGGAAGAGGCTGGTCCAATAAATAACTGGATGGAGCCATCTGAAATGTATGCAAAGCTTTCAAAGCTTTATGACGGTGCTATGAAGGGAAGAACAATGTATGTTATTCCTTATTCAATGGGTCCTGTTGGCTCACCGTTCTCTAAGATTGGTATTGAGCTTACAGACAGTATCTATGTTGTTTTAAATATGGATATTATGACAAGAGTAGGCAAAGATGTTATTGACGCTTTGGGTGAAGACGGCAATTTCGTTAAGTGTCTGCACGCTAAGAAAGATGTAAACCCTGAGGAAAGATATATCGTTCACTTCCCACAGGATGACACTATCTGGTCAATTAACTCAGCTTACGGCGGAAACGTTCTTTTAGGTAAAAAGTGCTTTGCCTTAAGAATTGCATCTTACCTCGGTAAAAAAGAGGGCTGGATGGCTGAGCATATGCTTATCTTAGGTCTTGAGAATCCAAAGGGCGAAGTTAAGTATATCTGTGCTGCTTTCCCATCTGCTTGTGGTAAGACGAATCTTGCTATGCTTATTCCACCGGAAGGCTTAAAGGCTCAAGGCTATAAAGTATGGACTGTTGGTGACGATATTGCTTGGCTCAGAGTCGGAGAAGACGGCAGACTTTATGCTGTTAACCCTGAAGCTGGTTTCTTTGGAGTTGCTCCTGGAACAAGTGAGAAAACAAACTTTAACGCTCTTGAGTCTACAAAGAAGGGCACAATCTTTACAAACGTTGCAATCAACACAGACGATATGACTGTTTGGTGGGAAGGTCTTGATAAGAACCCACCGGAAAATGCTATTGACTGGCTTGGTAATAAATGTAACGGCAAGGAATACTTTGCTGAGGGCAAGAAACTTGCAAATCCAAACTCAAGATTCACAGCTCCTGCTAAGAACTGCCCTTGCATTTCTTCTGAATTTGAAAATCCAAACGGAGTTCCGGTTTCCGCTATCGTATTCGGCGGAAGAAGAGCAAAAACTGCTCCGCTCGTATATCAGGCTCACGATTGGGACCACGGCGTATTCGTTGGTGCTACAATGGCATCTGAAACAACTGCTGCTGCAACAGGTGCAGTTGGTGTTGTCCGCCGCGACCCTATGGCTATGCGTCCATTCGTTGGATATAATATGGCTGACTACTTCCAGCATTGGTATGATATGGGTAAGAAGATTTCTAACCCACCGCAAATCTTCAATGTAAACTGGTTCAGGCTTGACGATGAGGGTAACTTTATGTGGCCTGGCTTTGGTGACAATATGCGTGTTCTCAACTGGATTATCGACAGATGCGAAGGTAAGGTAGATGCTGTTGAAACACCAATCGGCTTTGTTCCGAATAAGGAAGACCTCGACCTTGATGGTCTTGATATTGACGATGCTACTTTAACAGAACTCCTTTCAATTGATAAGGATGTATGGAAAGATGAAGTTAAACAGCAAAGAGAGTTCTTCGCTCAGTTCGGTGACAGACTTCCAAAGGAAATTATTGACAGTATGAATGAACTTGAAAAGAAACTTGGATAATTTAAAAAATCCATCAGCTTTTGCTGATGGATTTTTAAAACCGCTTTGAATTTCAAAGCGGTTTTATTTTAACTTTGTTCAAGCTCTTCGGCTGTTTTTAAAACACTATGTTGAATAGGCTCCCATTTAACATCCTTAAATATAGCAACAACCGCTATAGGCAAGTATGTTATCATAAAAATCGGGAACGTAAATATATATAAAATCTTTTTCCAGGCAACACACTTAATTTCTTTCCATTCGGAAAATGTTGTTATAGTTCCCACGATGAAAAACATTGTATATATAGATAAAAACATATTTCCAATAGTCTTAAGAACAACCCAAACATCTGCTCCTGTTCCAAAGAAAATCGCAATAATAATAAAAATAAGGTCAACAAAGATATTGATAAGAGCAATAAGATACGCAGAGGTGATGGTTATAAACATATCAAAACACGCAAAACTCTTAGTAAAACTTCCTGCAATCAGCTTCAAATCGTATTTTTTGGAAACCTGCAAGAACCCTTTTGCCCACCGCATACGCTGTTTCCAGGATTGAGAAAAAGTGGTTGGTTGTTCATCGTAAAACTTGGCAGTTTCGCAAAAAGCAATGCTTTCCCCCTCTAAGATATTGTGAACGCTAAACTGAATATCTTCGGAAAGCATAAAAAACTTCCATCCATTGTTCTTTATAAGAATGTCTTTGGCAACCAAAAATCCGGTGCCACTAATGGAACTGCTTGTATTACAAAGCATACGGGGGTAGTTTAAAAATTTTGAGTCTCTTAAAAACCAAAGAGCATATCCGGCAGAAATCCAGTTTGTTCCATAGTTTTTTGAGTTTCTATAGCTTGTAACAATTTTGTGCCCATTGGAAAAGGTTTTGTTCATTTCTTCAATATAATGCTTGTTTAAAACATTGTCGGCATCAAAAACAAAAAAACCATCATAAGGACAATCAGGGGAGGAGTAGCCGATTTTATCTAAAAGAAAATCTAAAGCGTATCCTTTGCCTACCTGCTCTGTGTTAAACCTCTCAAAAACAGTTGCACCGCTATCCCTGGCAACTTTAGCAGTATTGTCGGTGCAATTATCAGCAACAACAAAAACATCAATTAAGTCCTGAGGATAGGTTTGATTCCCTATGCTTTTTATAAGCTCGCCGATTACATTTTCTTCGTTACGTGCAGATATTAAAACAGCGTATTTACACATTTTTTTAGCTTCAAATTTTTTTGGCTTCACAAAAAACGGTAAAATCATAAATGTATATTGATATAGATAACAAAGAGAAAAAATAATTCCAACGGCAAAGTTGAATGATATGAAAAAGTCCTGCATAATAAGTACCTCATTTGAAAATTTACTTCAACATAAAACCATAATAATTATACCAAAACAAGTAAAAAAGTCAATACATTGCGAACAAATAAGTAATTTTTACGGGTAAATAGTTTTGTTTTAAAAAAATAAAGGTATAATCCGAAAAAAATTTCAAAAAAGCACCAACTGTAAATAAAATATGAACAAATTGTAAACTGAAGCTATACCACATAATATATTAGGAAGAAAAGACAAAAAATCAACTTTTTTTCAAAAAAGGTATTGACAAGGGGGAGAATATGTGGTAAGATGGTAAAGCTGTCGCCCGAGAGGGGATGGCGGAATATCACAGAGAAAAAGATTGAAAAAGTTTTAAAAAAGGCTTGACAATGAGGTTTTGATGTGATATACTAAATAGGCTCTCTCACTGAAATAGGTAGAGGGCGAAGCCCGAAACAGGGCTCCCGAAAAACGAGAGTTT